>DATGVV010000057.1:0-2208 GCA_035299885.1 Chloroflexota bacterium
TGGCCTTCAGCAGCGGCTCGATTGCGGCATGCTCCGCTTCCAGCGCGTCCACAAGTGCCACCCGGTCGGGCTGCCCGGCCACGTGGGCGCGCAGTACCGGCCACACGGCGTCATCTTCGGACTGGTGGTGGACCAGCAGGAACTTCTTGAACAGCTCCCACCCCAGCGCGGCTTGCAGCAGCTTGCCGGGGTTGTCGTCCCGCCGGCCCGCGATCCGCCCGACCTGCACGAGCTCCCTGCGCAGCGCGTCGTGCATCGCGAACATCATGCTCATGTCGAGCTTGAATTCCATGGTTCCTCCTTGATCCGGGCGTGAGCGGATGCCTCGGGCAGGCCGCCAGCCTGCGCTGGGCGTCTCGGTGCTGCCGTCTTCCCAGATAATGACATTCAGTCTTGTTTAAAGTCAAGTTTTAAAAAGATCTCAGTATGTTTAGCTTCCGGGTTCCGTCTTCGGATAGGATGCCGGGCATGACCACTCAGTCGGTTGGCGATCGTTCCCTGCCGCTGCGCGAGCGCAAGAAGCTGCGGACCCGCCGCGCGCTGGCCGACGCGGCGCTACGCATGTTCACCGAGAAGGGCTTCGACGCGACCACGCTGGACGAGCTGGCCGCGGAGGCCGAAGTCTCCAGGAGCACCTTCTTTCGCTTCTTCCCGGCCAAGGAGGCCGCGGCGATCGAGGCCGAGGCCGAGCTGTGGTCGGCCTACCTGACCGCGCTTGCTGACCGCGAGCTGTCCGGCGCCATCCTCAGCGAGCTGCACCAAGCACTGGCCGCCGCAGCTGCCGGACTCGATCCCGGCTGGGACGAGCGCTTTCTCGCCACCCGCCGCCTGGTGGCGGCCGAGCCAGCCCTGCTCGCCTATGTCGAGCACTATCGCGCCGGGATCAAAAACCAGGTGATCGCCTGCCTCGCGGGCAAACTCCACCTGGACCCCGAAGACCTCCGGCTGCACGTCCTGGCCGAACTCGCTACCACCGCCTGGAGTGTCTCTGGCCGCCACTGGGTCCGCCACGACGGGCAAGGCGGCCGCAAGGCGCTCATCGAACGCCTGGACGGCGCAGTCAAGGCCATCCCAGCCAGCCTGGACCTGTCCGCACGCCCGTAGCCTCCCGGCCCAGACCGGCGAAACCTGAGGGTCATATCACACCGTTGCGCAGAGATCGGACACGACTACGGACCGCTAGCGGTTGCTGCTCGGCTCCTGTTGCTGGGAGGCTATGCAGGTGGTGACTGGGTTCCTCGTCGCTCCAAAGGTCGCCGGTGACATCTGGCCGGTCCATCTCCGCAATGAAGAGTCACCGGGCTTCTACCGGCCGGGCGTTCAGGTCGGCTCCGTAACGACCTGGGCCGAGCTGCTCGAGTTGGCCTCGTCCCGGCATGTGAACAGGCAGGACATCAGCGGACCTGGGTGGGCGGAGATGATCAGAGAACTAGGGCCTTGCCCTGCGGCCTAAAAGGCAGCGCTCAACGGTCTCCAAGCTGTTCGAGCCGGTAAGGATGGCTGCATGACACTAGAACGCGCCATCGCGCCGCTTGAAGCGGACGAGCGAGTGACACTCACGGCGTTCCTGGACTTCCAGCGTGCGACCTTGGCCCTCAAATGCGCTGGGCTGACCGATGATCAGCTACGGGAGCGGGCGGTACCGCCGTCCAGCCTGTCCCTGCTGGGCCTCGTCCGTCATATGGCCGAGGTGGAGCGCAACTGGTTCCGCCCCGTGCTGGGCGGCGAGCAGATGTCTGCGATCTTCGCGCCGGACATGGACTGGGATGCTTCGTTCCGCGACGTCGCTATGGCCGGCGCGGCCGAGGCATTCGGTGCCTGGCAGGCTGAATGCGAGCATGCCAGAGCGCTCGTGGCCGCCGCGCCGTCTCTCGATGCCACCGGGAACCGGGGAGGAGAGCGGTTCTCGCTTCGCTGGGTGATGGTGCACATGATCGAGGAGTATGCCCGGCACAATGGACACGCGGATTTGCTCAGAGAACGTATAGACGGCTCGACCGGGGAATAGCGGGCAGCTCATGAGTCGGCCTGTCGGTAAGGGAGCTACCACCAGCCGCCATCTGAGGTGTTTCCGCAAGTCATAGGGTTCATGACGGGTTCCGGGACGCGATTAGGGCTGCACTGTCAGTATTGCGCTGGATTCGCGGGGTGTTGCCTGTCCGCCGGAGGAGCCGTCGCATTGGCGCGTGTGCTGGACGAAGACGAGCC
>DATGVV010000058.1:0-1767 GCA_035299885.1 Chloroflexota bacterium
CACCGAGAAGCCCGGCTGCACGTCGCCGGACACGTAGACCTCCCCCTTGAAATCCACGTTGCCGGTGGAAAAGTCGATGTCGCCGACGATGGCGTACACCTCGACTATGTCGATCCGGGCGCCGTCGCGCACCGGCCTGCCGGCCTTGGTGGCCACCAGGTCGATGCCATTCTCGGCCACCTGGACGTCACGCCCGGCGAAGCGCTCGGCCGGCGTCTCCCGGCCCGGCACGACCGGCTTGAGCTCCTGGCCAAACACGTCCCGGCCAGGCTCGCCGTTGATCGCCGGCAGATAGCGGCCAACGACCGTACCAGGCTGAACGGTGTACATCGGCTTGAGATCGCGGTAATCGACCGTGCCATCCTCGCGCACCCGCGGCCGCAGGGTCTCGAGCTCGTCATCCTCCGAGAACAGGTACTCGACGGCCGCGTCGCGGCTCGGTGTGGCTTCGCTGCCGCGGGCGAGGAGCACCGGCTCGAGCAACGGGCTCTGCGCGGCGTGTGTGATGGCAGGCGCGTCGATGCCGGCCTTGACCCCGGCGCCTTCGAGGGCGGCCTCCAGCTCCGCCGCCGTGGGCTGGCCGCCCTGGCCGGGCACGGCCCAGGCGGCCATGCCGTCGCGCGTGATCTTGACAAAGAACGGCTGCTGGGCAGCGGCCTCATCCGGCGGCGCAATCAGGCCAAACCGGACCGGCGCCGATTGAGGGCCGCTCAATGCCTGCCGGACGGCGTCGCGCTGGTATTCGTCCAGGGGCCACAGCAGGACGTGCTCCTCGACTTCATGCAGCCACGGCCCGGGCGTGTGGACGTCGAGAAAGCACTCACCAGCGCGGCAATTGACGTGCCACGCGACTTGAACTCCCTCTCCCGCCGCGGCGGGAGGCGGTTGGGGTGAGGGAGCCTTCTCTTCCTCGCGCTCCTCTGCTTGACGAAACCAGACGAGCACCTCGAGTTTCGGCTCGCCCAGGCCGAACAAGCCCGATCTCCTGGCGCCGACAACCTCCGCCTCGAGCAACGAGGGGGCTACATGGAGCTGGTGGGCGGCTCGGCGGCAGGCTTCGTCTACCGTCCGGGCAACCACCCGGACCACACGCTCAGCCTCGGCCACGCGCGAAAGTATATGGCCGGCTGGCGTTTTAAACGGGTGAGCTGCTCTTTGGTGTGGTTTGGCCGCAGGGCACCGGAACGATGGCGACCTGCTGCCCCGGGACGAAGTCGGCGTAGCCGTGAGGCCCACCCAGCATGACCTCCCACTGCAAGGCGGTGGCGCCGGGCAGCGACGCCTGCGCCAGGCTCACGGCAGCGCTGGTGATCTGGCCCTTGACGACCTCGATGCTGCCGAACTGCCGCAAGTAAGTCCCGCCGATGCCACCATTCAGACTCGGGTCAACGGGCGCCATCAGCTGCAGCGAGTAGAAGGTGGCGTTATTGGCTGCCGTCCATGACAGGTCGATCTCGAGCGGGCTGGGGCAGACGTAGGTGAGCGTGGACCAGCCGAGGTTGGCGTCCAGGGCCAGCGCGTGCGGGGGCAAGGCCATAGGGCAAAGGGCAAAGGGCAAAGTGATCAACAGACGGACCAGGCGAACCCTCACACCTAATACTCGGCAAGCTTCCCCTTTTGCCCTTTGCCCTATTCGCTTTGCCCTCTACGATCTCTCGTGCATGAAAATCGCTATTTGCATCAAGCAGGTGCCTGACTTGGAGTCGTTGGAGTTCGACGCCGAGACCAAGACGGTCAAACGCGAGGGCGTGCTGAATCTAGTCAACA
>DATGVV010000059.1:0-7727 GCA_035299885.1 Chloroflexota bacterium
TGGACGCAGCGGTACAGGCCCTCGAACTCGACGGGATTCCATGCCGGCTGAGGATTCTGAATTCTGAATTCTGAATTCCGGTGTCAGAGACCGCCAATGTATCTCCCGGGATTGAGGATGCCGTTCGGATCGAACTCGCGCTTGATCCGCTCCATGAGTCTAAAGTCGGGCCCCACCGGCCCCCAAACGTCCAGCCGGCGTTTGACGTCCGGCGGACACGCCTCCAGCACCAGGTAGCCCTCCATGTCCCGGACCAGCGGCGCCAGCGCTTCGGGCGCGGCGCCAAAGGCGTGCGTCACCCCCGACAGGAGATGCGAGACAAAGGTCGCGCCTTCCGGCAGCCGAGCCAGTAGCTCGCCCGCGCGGGAGGGCAGCACCGACAGCCGGGCGATGATCTCCGGCGGCTCGCGCCCAAAGTCCTCGATGCCGCGCCACAACCGCCGCACCTCCTGATCGCGCAGCACCTGCGTCCGATCGGCCGTCGAGCACAGCGCGGCCACGTCGCGGTTCTGGCGCTCGACGGCGGCCTCGCCACCTCCAATCCACACAGCCAGGAGGTGGTCTCGCCGGCCAAGGCCGGAGCCGGCGACGCCCAGACTGGCCGCCACTTCAGACGAGAGCAGCTCACAGGCGCGCACCGGCAGGACGCTCTTATGGATAGCTCGCGCCGCTTCATAGGCTTGGCCCAGGTTCCCAAACCAGGCCAGCACCGTCGTCTCGATGCGCGGCAGCGGCGCCAGCTTGAAGCTGGCCTCAACGATGACCCCCAGCGTGCCCAGCGAGTTGGTGTACAGCTTGCACATGTCGTAGCCGGTCACGTTCTTGACGACTTTGCCGCCGCCTTTGGTGATGCTGCCGTCCGCGCTGACGACCTTGATGCCAATCAGCAGGTCGCGGCAGGTGCCGTAGCGCAGCCGTAGGGGACCGCTGGCATTGGCGGCGATGATGCCGCCGATCGTGGCCTGCTCCGGCAGGGGAGGGTCGAGGGCCAGGAGTTGGCCGTGCTGCCCCAGCGTCCGCTGCAGCTCGCCGAGCCGCACGCCCGCCTGAACGCTGACCACCAGGTCGGCCGGCTCGTACTCCAGCACGCGGTTCATAGCGGTCGTGCACAGCACGACGTCCACCGCCCGCGGGATGCCGCCCAGCCGCATCTGGGTGCCGCCACCACGGGGGATGATCGCCCACCTGTTTTCGGCCGCCAGCTTGACTATGGTGGCGACTTGCTCGGGCGAGTCGGGGAAGGCCACAACCTGAGGCTTAAGGCCGTCAACGGCATAGCCGCCTAGCTCGCCCTCAGGGGCGATGCGGCAGATAGCGGCTATTCCCTCTCCCTCTGGGAGAGGGTGAGGGTGAGGGTTCCGCACGGCCATCTAGCCCTCTCCCTCTGGGAGAGGAAGTGCGCTCACCACGCGGCTTCGGCGAGGGGGGAGCCGGGCTTGCGGGGGACCTCCGCGCAGGTAGCGTGGCGCAGCGGAAAGATCTTGCAGGGGTTGAAGAAGTGCTCCGGGTTGAAGGCCGCCTTCAGCTTGCGCATCGCCGCCAGGTCGTCGTCATTGAACACTAAGGGCATGAACTCCTGCTTCTCCAGGCCGATGCCATGCTCACCGCTCAGCGCTCCACCGGCCGCCACGCACACCTCCACCATCTCCTTGCCGCAAGCGAGGACGCGCTCCATAATGCCCGGCTCGCGTGCGTCGAACAGGATGTTGGGGTGCAGGTTGCCATCGCCCGCGTGGAACACGTTGCCCAGCAGCAGGCTGTAGCGTTCGGCGATCGCCGTGATCTGGCTCATAACCTCGACGAGCTTGCTGCGCGGCACCACCGTGTCCACGATGTAGTAGCTCGGCTTGATCCGGCCCAGCGCGCCGAAGGCTTCCTTGCGGGCCTGCCACATCCTGGCTCGGCCAGCATCGTCCTCAGCCTCGCGCAGGTCCTGCGCTCCCAGCTCGCGGCAGATGTCGCGCAGCAGCGCTGACTGGTCCTCCACCGCCTCGCGTATGCCGTCGATCTCTACGATCAGCACGGCGCCGGCTTCCTCGGGAAAGCCCACGTGGAAGGCCGCCTCTACGGCCTGGACCACCAGCCGATCGATCATCTCGATCGCCGCCGGCAGCAGCCCTCGGGCGATGATGGTTGACACCGCCCGGCTGGCGCTCTCGATCGACTCGAACACCGCCAGGAAGGTGCGGACTGCCTCCGGCTTCGGCGTCAGGCGGACCAGGATCTTTGTGGCAATCACCATCGTGCCCTCAGAGCCGACGACGCAGCCGACCAAGTCGTAGCCAGGCTTGTCGGGGACGAATTCGCCGTCCGCGCAGGACCCGCCTAGCCAAAGCGTCTCCGCGTCGGGCAGCACTACTTCAAGGCCGAGCACGTGGTTGGTGGTCATGCCATAGGCCAGGCAGTGAGGGCCGCCGGAGTTCTCGGCCACGTTGCCGCCCAAAGTGCAGGATTTCTGCGATGACGGATCGGGCGCGTAGAAAAAGCCGCTGCTGGCCAGTGCGTTGCTCAGCTCCACGTTCACCAGCCCCGGCTGGACCAGCGCCGTCCGATTCTCCAGGTCCACCTCGAGGATGGAGCGCATGCGCGTCGTGATGACCACGATGCCTCGCTGGCTGGCGACGGCGCCGCCGCTCAGGCCGGTGCCGGCCCCGCGGGCCGTTACTGGCAGGCCATAGCGGCGAGCCACGCGCACCACCTCGGCCACGTGCTCCGGGCTGGTGACGAATACCAGCGCGTCCGGCCGCGCCATATCGTGCGCACCGTCCAGCTCGTAGGCCAGCAGCTCCTCTTCGTTAGTCAGGACGTTGTCGCGGCCCACGACCGCGGCCAGCTCGTCGACCAGGGTGGAGACTGCGACTGCCATAGATGTTGCCTACTCGGTCGCATTGTAGGCTGTGGATCACGTGATTTACGACGTCGCGGTTATCGGCGCGGGCATCCTTGGCTTGGGCACCGCCCGCGAGCTGCTGCACCGCCATCCCAAGCTGAAGCTGACCGTGCTCGACAAGGAGCCAGTCATCGGCCGGCACCAGACCGGCCATAACAGCGGCGTGATCCATTCGGGCATCTACTACGCGCCCGGCTCGCTCAAGGCTAAGCTGTGCGTCGAAGGCTCGCGCGAGATGTATGCCTTCTGCGCCGAGCGCGGCATCCCCACCGACCGCTGCGGCAAGGTCATCGTCGCGGTGACTGAGGACGAGCTGCCGCGACTGGAGAACCTGCACCAGCGCGGCACCGCCAACGGGGTGGAGGGCTTGGAGATGATCGGCCCCGAGCGCCTGCGGGAGCTCGAGCCCCACTGCGAAGGCGTGAAGGCGCTGTGGTCGCCAAACACCGGCATCGTCGACTACTCGCTGGTCAACGCTGCCTACGCCCAGGATGTGGCCGCGGCCGGTGGCGAGCTGCTGCTTGGCCGCGAAGTGAGCGGCCTTCAGGTGCGCACCGATGGCATGGTTCTAAGCACGAGCGGCGGAGATGTCGAAGCCAGGCGCGTGGTCGCCTGCGCCGGGCTCCACGCCGACCGTCTTGCGCGGCTCACTGGCGGCGCCGGCGATCCGCAGATCGTGCCCTTCCGTGGCGATTACTGGATGCTCCGGCCAGACCGCCGGCACCTGGCGCGCAATCTCATCTACCCCGTGCCGGACCCGTCATTCCCGTTCCTGGGCGTGCATTTCACGCGGCGCATCGAGGACGGCTCGGTCTGGCTGGGGCCCAACGCCGTATTGGCCTTCGCCCGCGAGGGGTATGAGCGCCTTAACGTCAGGCCGGGGGAGCTGATCGAGGCCCTGCGCTACCCCGGCTTCCAGAAGCTGGCTGCCCAATACTGGAAGACCGGTCTTGCCGAGATGGTGCGCGACTTCAGCAAGGCCGCCTTCCTGCGCTCGCTGCAGCGCTACGTCCCCTCGCTGACGCTGGCCGACCTCGTCCCTGGGCCGTCTGGTGTGCGCGCGCAGGCGCTCTCCCGCGATGGCACCCTTGTGGACGATTTCGTGTTCGACGTCCAGGGCACGCAGGTGATCCACGTGCGTAACGCGCCCTCGCCGGCGGCCACGTCGTCGCTGGCCATCGCGCGGCTCATTGCGGACAAGGCAGGCGAGGTCTTCAGCCTGCCCAAACGGCGCAAGGCGAAGCCCAAAGCCTGATACGCTGGAGGTCCGCTCCCAGGAGCGAGCCTGTCATAGGAGGAGAGCACATGCCGTACTACGTTGGCCTGTTCAAGTTCACCGACTTTGGGCGCCAGAACATCAAGAGCAGTCCCGATCGCCTCGCAGCCGCACGTCAGGCGGCGGCCAAGGTCGGCGTCAAGCTGGATACGGTCCTCTACACGATGGGTGAGTACGACCTGGTGGGCATCGCCGAGGCGCCGGACGACGAAACCATGGCCAAGATGTCGGCCACCATCATGTCTCTGCGCGGTGTCACCACCACGACCATGCGGGCTTTCACGCCCGAGGAGTTCCGCAAGATCACCGCGGACCTGCCCAGCAGCTAGATAATCGCCAGATCCCGGTACTCGCCGAAGACCGAGCGCAGCGCGTCGCACATCTCGCCGATCGTCGCATAGGCGCGGACGGCTTCGATCGTGGCCGGGCAGATATTCCGCTCGGGGTGCGTGGCATCGTCCTTCAGCCGCTTCAGGGCTGATTCGACGGCAGCATTGTCGCGCGTCTGGCGCAGCTTCGCCAGCTTCGCCGCCTGCCGCTGGGCCACGCTCCGATCCACCCTGAAGGGCTTGACCTGGCTAGGGTCGTCGCTGCGGTACTTGTTGACGCCCACGACCACTTGCTCGCCGCGCTCGATGCGCTGCTGCAGCTCCCAGGCTCCGCGGGCCAACTCGCGCTGCATGTAGCCGCTGTCGATGCAGGCCACCGCTCCACCCAGCTCGTTGATGTGCGCCATCTCGGCTTCGGCCTGCGCTTCGATCTGACTCGTCAGCGCCTCGACGTAGTAGGAGCCGCCAAGCGGGTCCACGGTGGTGCATGCGCCCGACTCCTCGGCCACGATCTGCTGCGTCCGCAGCGCCATCGTGACGGCGTCGTCGGTCGGCAGCCCGAGGGCCTCATCGTAGGCGGTGGTGTGCAGCGTCTGGATGCCCCCCAAGGCCGCGGTCATGGCCTGCAGAGCCACGCGGATGACGTTGTTGAAGGGCTGCTGGGCCGTGAGCTGGCTGCCGGCGGTGAACGTGTGGAAGTGGAGCTTCCACGATTCCGGGTTCTGGGCGCCGAACTGGTCGCGCATCATCCGCGCCCATACGCGGCGGGCGGCGCGGAACTTGGCCACCTCCTCCAGCATGTCCATGCCTGAGGAGAAGAACACCCAGATGCCCGGCGCGAAAGCGTCGATGTCCACGCTCTTGGCCAGGCAGTCCTCAATGTATGCCTGCGCGTTGGCGAAGGTGAAGGCGATCTCTTGCACCGCTGTGGCGCCGGCCTCGCGGATGTGATAGCCGCTTACGCTGATCGGCACCCAATGCGGCAGGTGCTGGGCGCAGTACTGGATCACATCGGTGCACAGCCGCAGCGATGGCCGCGGCGGGTAGATCTGGGTGCCGCGCGAGATGTACTCCTTGAGCACGTCGTTTTGGATCAGCACGCTGTACTCGCTGGCTGGGACGCCCTGCTTCTCGCCGGCCACGATGTACATCGCCAGCATGATGTGGCCGATGGCGTTGGCCGTTGTCCGCCACTGCCGCACCTTGGTCATGGGCACGCCGTCGATCAGCGCCTCCATGTCCTGCAGGCTGGCAATCGCCACGCCCACCTTTCCCACCTCACCTTCGGCGTAGGGCGAGTCCGAGTCAAAGCCGATCTGCGTGGGCAGATCGAGGGCTATCGACAGTCCTGTCGCGCCGTTGGCAATGAGCTGTTTAAACCGGACGTTCGTTTCCTCGGCCGATCCATAGCCGCCGTACTGGCCGAACGTCCAGAACTGGCTGCGGTACATGCTCGGCTCGATCCCACGGGTGAACGGGAACTCGCCTGGGAACCCGAGGTCGCGCTCGTAATCCAACTCCGGCACGTCCGCCGGTGTATACACGTCCCCTACCTCGATCCCGGTCGGTGTGCGCACCGGGTCCTTCCGCAGCGGCTTCTTCTGGAGCGCCTTGGCTAGCTTCTCAGCCCGCCACTGCTCCCGCCGCCGCCGAATCTCCTGAGCCGTATCTCGCTCAAACGCTAACGCCATGATTCACTCCTTGCTCGGCTACGGTATAGCCCGCCCGTGAGCGCCGAGTTCTGGGCGATAGTGGGAAGCGCGATCACGGTGCTCATTGCGGTCGGCGCAACCAACCGCCGGATGGACGAGCGCTTTGATCACGTAAACCGGCGCATCGATGAGATGAGCGCGCGCATCGATGATCTGGCGCAGCACGTCTCTCGGCTCGCGGGCCGCTTTGAAGAGATGAGCCGCTGGTCGAAAGACATCGTAGAGGCGCTCGTCCATCGGACCGCAGCCTAGCGCCCCCTCACGGGTTCGGCTTGTCCCGGCTGCGCGAAGCGCGGTACGAATGACGGCGCTCACTCCACTCGCACGATCACGCATTCGCCTTCGCCGATGCCGCCGCACAGGGTGGCCAGTCCCAGGCCGCCACCGCGGCGGCGGAGCTCATGGGCCAGGGTCAGGACCAGGCGGGCGGCCGTCGCGCCCGTGGGGTGGCCGAGCGCGATCGCGCCGCCGTTCACGTTGGTGCGATCGCGGATGCGATCCAGCCGTGCGGAGTCGCCATCGGCCAGCACCTTGGTCGAGACCAGCGGCATCGCCGCGAAGGCCTCATTGATCTCGATCAGATCGATCTGGTCGATGGCCAGGCCGGCTTGCGCCAGCGCTTTCTTGGCCGCGACCGCGGGAATAGAGGCCAGCTTGTCGGGATGGCCCGATACCTGCGCCCAGCCGGTGATCCGGGCGAGCGGCGTCAGGTCGCGAGCCGTCGCAACGTCAGCGCCCATGAGCACCACGGCTGACGCGCCCGTGTTGAGGCCTGGCGCGTTGCCCGGTGTGACCGTCTTGGAGCCGTAGACCGTCGACAGCTTGGCCAGCTTCTCCAACGTGGTTTCACGCGGCGACTCATCGCGATCGAAGCAGATGGGATCGCCTTTCGCCTGCGGCACCTCGACGCCGACGATCTCGTCCGCGAAGCGGCCGGTCTCCCAGGCCTTCTTCCAGAGCTCTTGGCTGCGCAGCGCCCAGGCATCCTGCTCCTCGCGGCCAATCCCGAATTCCTCGGCCTCATCGGCGGCCTGGACCGCCCGCGGCTTGCCGGTCATGGGATCGGCGATGACCAGCTGGTCCTTGAGCGTGATGTCGCCCAAGCGGTGGCCCCAGCGCATGTCATGCACGAAGTAGGGCACCTTGCTCATGTTCTCCGCGCCGCCGGCCACCGCGACGTTCACGTCGCCGGCCTGGATGCCGCGGCGGGCCATCGTGATCGCCGCCATGGATGAGCAGCAGGCACGATCCACGCTGTTGGCGTTCACCGTTTCCGGGATACCGGCCTTGAGCATCGATTGACGCGCGACCGAGCGGTCGCTGCCAGGCAAGTTGATGCCCATGTCGACCTCGTCCACTTCCTCTGGGGCCACCCCGGCACGACGCAGCGCCTCACGGATGACGATGCCGCCCAGCTCGGGCAGCCAAAAATCCTTCAGCGTGCCGCCGAACGCGCCGAACGCGGTGCGCACGCCGCTGGCTATCACCACCTCACGCATTGGCCTAAATCACCTCCGCTT
>DATGVV010000060.1:0-5884 GCA_035299885.1 Chloroflexota bacterium
GCAAATGATCCGGGTCGGCCAAGCCCAGGGATGGAATTCGCCAGGTCGTCTCACCGCCTATGGCGAGCGCTGCGCGGCTGGTGGCAAGCACCTGGACGTGCGGGCACGAGCGCAGGATAGCTTCGGCCAGTCGCGCACAAGCATCGACCAGGTGCTCGCAGTTATCCACCACCAGCAGCAGCCGCTTGCCGCTGAGCCAGTGCAGTACCGTGCTCTGGATTGGCTGTCCGGGCTCCTCATGCAGCCCCAATGCTGTGGCCACCGTCTGCGGAACGAGCTGCCCTTCGGTCAAGGGGCCCATGTCGGCTAACCAGGCTCCATCTGGGAAGTGATCCAGAACGTCGGCCGCGGCTTGTAGTGCAAGGCGGGTCTTGCCGCTGCCTCCGGAGCCGGTGATGGTCAGCAGACGGCTCGCCCCCAGCAGCCGCTTGATCTCAGCCAGGTCTTTCTCTCGCCCGACGAAGCTGGTCAGCTGCGCCGGCAGGTTGTTGGGCAAGCTCTCGAGCGACCGCAGCGCCGGGAAATCTTCTGGCAGGCCAGACTGGGCCAGCTGAAACACGCCTTCGGCTTCCGCCAGGTCCTTTAGGCGGTGGCTCCCCATGTCCTTCAGGCCCGTGCCCGGCGGAAGGCTGCCGCGCACGAGCGCCGCGCTGGCGGTCGACAGCAGCACCTGGCCGCCATGGCCGATGGCCATCAAACGGGCCACCCGGAAGAGCGGCGCGCCGATGTAATGGCCCTCTCCCAGCTCGACCTCACCGGTGTGAACTCCCATGCGCACGCGAATGGGGCCCGGCTCAGGCCAGCGCTCGGCCAGCAGCGCTTGCTGGCCGGCGAGCGCAGCGGCTACGGCGTCGCTGGGCCGGCTGAAGGCCGCGCACACGGCATCGCCGAAAGTCTCGAACACCTGGCCGTCGTGGTGCTCCACCGCCTCGCGCAGGATCTCGTGATGGCGAGCCAGGAGTCCGGCCATACCCGCCGAATCCCTCTCCAGGAGCTGCGTGCTGCCCTCAACATCCGTGAACAAAAACGTGACATTGCCGCTTGGCAGCTCCCCCATGGCGGGTACAGCATACGTCCCGCTCGCTACTAAGGCAACCGGCGAGATCACGCAAGGGCCGCGGCAACCTGGCGCAGGCCCCCGGCCGCAATCTGCTCCCAGCGCTCGATGACCAGCACCACGGGCTGCTGGCGGTGGCTAACCGGTTCGATCGCTGCCAGCGCCCGCTTGACGTCCGCCAGGTTGGCCACGGGGACGAGATACAGCCGGCGGTCGTGCGCCTCGGAACGTGCCCCCTCAGGCTCCAGCACCCGCAAATGGGGCAGCTCGGGCACGGCCGCTAGCGCGTGGTCGTCGGCTTGTGCGCCGAGATTGGCGCTCGCAAAGGCCTCCGTCACGGCCGCCAGAGCATCTTCGTGCTGGAGGTAGTACTGCGTCTTGGCGATGCCGAGCTGGTCCTGCACCTCCGTTGGCGGCATGGCTTCGATGTACCGCAGCTCCATAATCCGATAGGGCCGCCAAATGCGCTCGCTGTCGGCCGCGCCGGCCGCCGGCTTGATGTTTTCGATCGCGTCCAGCAGCGCCTGGCGCAGGGCCGCGCCCGCGGCCGCCGGCAACAAGTCCTCGCCGGCTACGGAGGCCATCTGGCGCGCCAGTGGGTGGCGGCGCAGGTAAATCGGATCGTACAGGCGGCCAAGCGCATCGCGCACCCGGCGCTTGAGCGGCTGCCGCTCTGTCGTCCTTCTCATGTTTGCCTCCCCACTGGATTCGTGGGGCCAGACTAGGACCGAATCTGGCGGCTCGCTATGAAATGCTTCACACCGCGTTCGGGACTACGCTCCGAACGCCTCTTTCACCTTCTCGAAGAAGCCATCTTTCTTGTCGTACACGGCCGCGGGCTTCTTGCTGATGGCGCGCAGCTGCTCGAGCAGCTCCCGCTCCGTGGTGCTCAGATCGGTGGGCGTCACGACCTTCACGTACACGTGCTGGTCGCCCCGGCCTGCGCCTCGCGGGTGGGGCACGCCTTTGTCCTTCAGACGGAAGACCTTGCCGCTTTGCGTGCCAAGCGGGATCTTGAGCAGCACCTTGCCGTCCACTGTGGGCACCTCGATCTCGTCGCCCAGTGCGGCTTGCGCGAAGTTGATGGGCAGCGTGTACAGGATGTCCTGGCCGTCGCGTTCGAAGAAGGCGTGCTTCTTGATGGTGATCGCCACATACAGGTTGCCGTTGGGGCCGCCACGCGGGCCAGCTTCACCTTCGCCGCTCAAGCGGATCTGTGAGCCAGTGTCGACGCCGCCAGGCACCTTCAGCGTCACGTGCTTGGTCACCCGCACGCGGCCTGCACCGTGGCACTCTTGGCAGGGCGTCGTAATCACCCGGCCCTGACCCTGGCAGCGCTCGCACATGACCACGTTCACGAACTGGCCGAAGATGGACTGCTGCACGCGCCGGATCTCGCCCGTACCGTTGCAGTTGGGACAGCGGGAAGGCTCTGTGCCCGGCTCGGCGCCGCTGCCGTGACATGCCGGGCAGGTGTCGGCGCGCGGGATCTCCAGCTCCTTCTCGCAGCCGAACACGGCCTCCTCGAAGGTGAGGGTCAGGTTGTAGCGCAGGTCGGCGCCCCGCTGCGGCCCGCGCCGGGCCGCCCCGGTCTGGCCGCCGAAGAACGTCTGGAAGATGTCGCTGAAGCCGCCGAAGCCGAAGTCGCCAAAGCCGGCGCCCGCCCCCATGCCCGCGCCGGCATGCCCGAACTGGTCGTACATCTGGCGCTTTTGGGGATCGCTCAGGACTTCGTACGCTTCGTTGATCTCCTTGAAGCGCGCCTCGGCATCCTTGTTCTTGTTGACGTCAGGGTGGTATTGCCGGGCAAGCCGCCGGAACGCCTTCTTGATGTCATCGTCGGAGGCGTTCCGGGCTACGCCGAGGATTTCGTAATAATCCCTCTTCTGGGTGGCCGCCATTTACCCCAGCGTCGCGAATTCTGAATTCTGAATTCTGAATTCTGAATTCCTCATACTTCCTTGAACTCCCCTTCCACGGTGTTCTCGTCATGAGGCTTCCCTTGGTCGTGAGGCTTGCCTTCCTCATGGGGAGCTTCGCCGTTTGGCGGCGGCGTGGAGGCCTGCTGCGCGGCGTACATCTTTTGCGACACGTTGTGCATCGTCTCGGTCAACGTCTCGACCGCCTTCTTAATGCGGTCCAGGTCCTCCGTGCCGAGCGCCGAGCGGACGTCCTGGGCCTTCTCCTCGATGGACGTCTTGTCCTCCGCCGACAGCTTGTCGCCCATGTCCTTGAGCATCCGTTCGGCCTGGTAAGCCAGTGAGTCGGCGTTGTTGCGCGTTTCGACTTCTTCCTTGCGCTGGGCATCCTCGCCGGCGTGCTGCTCGCTCTCCTGCACCATCCGCTCGATCTCGTCCTTGGAGAGGCCGCTCGAGGCGGTGATGGTGATCTTCTGCTCGCGTCCCGTGCCCTTGTCCTTGGCCGAGACGTTCACGATGCCGTTAGCATCGATGTCAAACGTGACCTCGACCTGCGGCACGCCGCGGGGCGCCGGTGGAATGCCGTCCAGGATGAAGCGGCCCAGGCTCTTGTTGTACTGAGACAGCTCGCGCTCGCCCTGCAGGACGTTGATCTCGACGCTCGGCTGGTTGTCGCTGGCGGTCGAGAAGACCTGGCTCTTCGACGTTGGGATCGTGGTGTTGCGCTCGATGAGCTTAGTGAAGATGCCGCCCAACGTCTCGATGCCCAACGACAGCGGCGTCACGTCCAGCAGCAGCACGTCCTTGACGTCGCCGGCCAGCACGCCCGCTTGGATGGCAGCGCCCACGGCCACTACCTCGTCAGGATTCACACCCTTGTGAGGCTCCTTGCCGAAGACCTTCTTAACCAGCTCCTGGATAGCCGGCATGCGCGTCTGGCCGCCGACCAGCACCACCTCGTCGATCTCGCTGGGCGATCGTCCGGCGTCGCCCAGGGCCTGGCGCACCGGGCCGCTGGTCTTCTCGACCAGGTCCTCGACCAGCTGCTCCAGCTTTGAGCGGCTAAGGGTCATGTTCAGGTGCTTGGGCCCGCTGGCGTCGGCGGTGATGAACGGCAGGTTCACCTCCGTCTGCATGACCGTGGACAGCTCCTGCTTAGCCTTCTCAGCGGCCTCCTTTAGGCGCTGCAGGGCCATGCGGTCCTGTCGCAGGTCGATGGCCTGCTCCTTCTTGAACTCGTCGGCCAGCCAGTTGATGATGCGCTGGTCGAAGTCGTCGCCGCCCAGGTGCGTGTCGCCGTTTGTTGACTTGACCTCGAACACGCCTTCGCCCAGCTCCAGAATGGAGATGTCGAAGGTGCCGCCGCCGAGGTCGTAGACGGCGATCTTCTCGTCCTTCTTCTTGTCGAGGCCGTAGGCCAGCGAAGCCGCCGTGGGCTCGTTGATGATGCGCAGCACTTCGAGCCCGGCGATTTGGCCAGCGTCCTTGGTGGCCTGGCGCTGGCTGTCGTTGAAGTAGGCCGGCACGGTGATGACCACCTGCGTGACCTTCTCGCCCAGGTAAGCCTCGGCGTCGGCCTTCAGCTTCTGCAGGATCATGGCCGAGATCTCAGGCGGCGAGTACTTCTTGTCGCCAATCTCCACCCAGGCATCCCCGTTGTCGGCCTTTACTACCTGGTAGGGCACAAGCTGTTTGGTGCGGTTGACCTCGGGGTCTTCGAACTTGCGGCCCATCAGGCGCTTGATGGAGTACACGGTGTTCTCTGGGTTGGTGATGGCCTGGCGCTTGGCTACCTGGCCCACCAGCCGCTCACCGCTCTTGGAGAATGCCACCACAGAGGGGGTGGTGCGGGCACCCTCCGAATTGGGGATCACCACCGGCTCGCCGGCTTCCATGACCGCCACGCACGAGTTGGTGGTTCCTAAATCGATTCCGATGACCTTTGGCATTGCCTAACTCCTCCTGGAAACCTTCACCATGGAAGGGCGGATAACTCGATCGTGGAGCTTGTAGCCCTTCTGGAACTCCTCGATCACACTGTCTTCTTCATGCTCGTCTGAGATGTCATGGCCGACGGCCTCGTGCAGGTTGGGGTCGAACTTCTGGCCGACGGCCTCAATGGCCTTCAGGCCTTCCTTTTCGAGGGTGTCGCGCAGCTGCTTCTCAGTCAGGCTGACGCCTTCCACCCAGCTCTGGCCCTTGAGCTCCTCCGGCACGGTGGCCAGCGCTCGCTCGAAGTTGTCCAGCACCGGCAGCAGCGACTTGACCAGGCTCTCGTTGAACAGCTTGCCCATCTCGGCGCGCTCTTGCTCGGTACGCCGCTTGAAGTTGGTAAAGTCGGCCGCGGCCCGCCGCCACTGTTCCAAGTAGTCGTCGGCCTTGGCCCGCTCCGCCTCCAGCTGCGCCTCCAGATCCTCAGGAGTTCCCTCTCCCTCGGGGAGAGGGCTAGGGTGAGGGCTCTGCTCCGCGGCCTCAACCGGACTCCCCGTCCCATCATCCAACTGCGTCCGCTCGAACGTCGCCGCGGGCCCTTCGGCCGGCTCCTGCTTCGGGGACGGTGCCTCATGGCTGGCCGCCGCCGCCCGGTTTCGGGCGTGATGTCTCTGTGTCTCGCTCATGTTGCCTGTGCCTGCTTCTTACGAGTCGGACCCGTACACCTGGTGCACGAGGTCCTCCAGAATGTTGGCCGTGTATCGCACGGTGGAGATGACCCGCGAGTAAGACATCCGGGTCGGCCCCACGATCCCCAGCACCCCTTCTGCCTCTCCGTCACGGCCGTAGCGGCTCAGCACCATGCTGCATTGCCGCATGTCGTCGCTCTTGTTTTCCGAGCCAATGATGACGCGTACGCCGTCGCTGGTCAGCGCCTCAGTCAGGACGCCCTCCAGCAGCCGGCTCGACTCGAACA
>DATGVV010000061.1:0-1795 GCA_035299885.1 Chloroflexota bacterium
CCATGTCCGCGACCTACGACTACTACCTGGGCAAAGTGATCCCGGCGGCGCCGCACGTGCTGCCGGAGCAGTTCAAGGACGCGCTGGCGGAGCTGACGCGCACCAACAACGAGGTGCACAACCTCGACGTGCGCACGTTCCTGGACAACTCGTACGTGCGGAGTGCAGTGGCCCGTGGGCTAGCGGCTAGCTAAGCGGCCTTCCACTCGTAATCGGGATCCTTGTACGCCGGCTCAGGCATCAGCGACTTCAGGCTCCGCTTGGCCAGCTCCTCCTCGAAGTACTGACGTACCCAGGGATCTTCGTTGGGGTACTCGATCTGGTCCTTGGCGCGATCCTCGACCTTCTCGGAGTAGCCGTGGAACTGCGTTGGCGGGTGGAAGGCCAGATAGCGCGCGTCGGTGGGCCCGAGGTTGAAGTGCTGGTGGAACCACTTGTTGGGCGGCACGAACAGTGAAGCTTCCTGCCAGGGCACCATCACCTTCTCCTGGCCCTCCTGCCACATGACCGAGTAGCCTTCGCCGCCGGGAATCACGATCACGCGGCCGGGGCCGTGGCGGTGGGCCTTCTTGTAGGTGGCGTGCGGGAACACGGACATGTGGCAGCTCATGTCTGAGCCGGCGAACTGGATCATCACGCTCTTACCGCCTGCGCCACGCTGCGACAGGGCGTCGAGCTTGTCCCAGGCGCGCATGTCGGGAAAGAAGTTGCCGTACCAGAAGGCGCGCTGGCGCTCAACGTCGCCCCAGCGCAGGGCATCACCACCGGCAATGACCTTGGCCTCGGAGTAGAAGTCCTGGTTTTGCATCGAGCTGGCGCGCGGTACGTAGGGGTTGTTGAGGAAGAAATCCGGGTCGGGGACGACGGACATCGCGAGCGGCAGATAGTTGTAGTGGAGCAGCCGCACGGTCTCGTTGCCCTGCATATTGGCGAACTGGCGCTGATGGTTATTCGGAATGAGGAACATGGCATGGTCCTGCCACTCGAAGCTGCGCGGCGTGGGAGCCTGATCGCTCCACACGTTGGTCACTCCACGGCCCGAGACCACGTACACCACCTCGTCGATGGCGAGCTTGTAGGGCGGCAGCGTCTCGCCGGGCTTGATTTCGGTGACGCGGGCTTCGCTGACGCCTTGCTGGCCTTCCAGCTGGATGAATGCCGTGTTGGCCTTACGGTCCTCCCACCAGGCGAGCTCGAGATTGCGTAGATCGCTGACGAAGAAGCCACGATGCACAGGCACGCCGCGTGACTCCATCCACTCGTCGTAGGCGAACGTGGTGCGGGGGCTGCTCTTCTGCTCGGTGGGACTCATTGCCAAACCATGTCTCCTGAGTTGTCGGGATACGCCAAATGGCAATGATACTTTACGTTGGCGTTAGATTTACGGCCGCTCGAAGGCTGCCTGGATGACCTCGATGCGGCGTTCGGCGAGGTTACGGACCTGCCCGCGCAGTACGGCGCTGGCCTTATCGCCAAGGATCAGGTGCACGCCCAGCGGCGGCGGAGGGCCGATGGATGGCGCGACGCGCCTGAACCACTCCAGGGAGGCTTCGGTCACATCCTCCCAGGCCAGCTGGCGGAAGCCACAGCGGGCGATCAGCGCGCGCAGCTCGGCCGGGGGCAGCAGGAAGCTGGTGCTCTCATCCGCGGCCCACGGGGTGGGATAGCGCACCGGCTGCACCGGCCCGGCCAGCACCTCGTGCATGGCCAACCGGCCGCCCTTCCTGAGGACACGGTGGGCGCCTTGGTACAGCCGCTGCTTGTCTTGGATGTTCATGGTGCTGTGCTGCGTCCA
>DATGVV010000062.1:0-3516 GCA_035299885.1 Chloroflexota bacterium
GTTGTCTTCAGGACTCCGTCGCTCTGCTGCAGGTTGCCCAGGTCCAGGAACAGCGTGTGAGCCAGCTCGGGCGAGGGCAGCAGCTGGATGGTCTGAACGATAGTCCGGCTGGCAGATAAGCGGTCCTGGCCCGTCCGGAACAGGGTGGCCGATGCCGACATCTCATTGACGTTGGAGTCTGCCATCTGGAAGCCGAAGCCGAGCGCGGCCGCTGGCAACAGCCCGCTGGCCGGATCGCCGAACATGCCGGCCTCGGGGGTGAAGCCGTTAAGCTCCCAGGCGAAACGCTCTGTATTGGCTCGCCGGGTGGGGCCTTCCGGGCCCAGTATCAGGGTGCGGCTGGGGCCGATGAAGCCCGTCCAGTTGTCGGCCTTGCGCCACAGCAGGAGGCCCTTGCTGGTGGCCTGGGAAGCGTCGCCGTTGTCCTCGTCGATCTGGCCGCCGCGGCATTCGCCGACCTCGCTGGGGGCCGCGTCGTGGAGGCTCCGGAAAGTGTCGAGAAGTGTGCATTGCGAAGCCGATTGGGCGGCGGCCGGAGGCGCCAGCGCGAGGCAGCACAGCAGCGATGCCAGAAGGGGGAACGATCGCCACGGGGACATGGGCCGCCTTGTGGCAGCCATTGTCGCACGACTACTTCCGAATCAGCGGCAGCACTTCGGAGATGATGGCCTCCAGCTGGTCGTGCTTCTCGGCGGGCGGGCAGGTGGGGTTGATGATGAGGTGCGTGGCGCCCAGCTCCCGGAACTCGCGGATGCGCTCGGCGATCTGCTCGCCCGGGCCGAACGAGGCGAAGCGCTCGACGCGCTCGCCGAAGTCCATGTTGTAGGTCCGGTTCAGGTAGTCCAGGGCCTTGGCCTTCGACTGCTCCCGGCTGGGGCTGACGTGCATGTACTCATACTGCACCCACTCCATGCCCTGCTTGGCGCCGAAGGCCTCAATGGCCTGTTTGGCGTCGCTGAAGTGGCGCTGGGACGAGAACACCGCAATGTAGCCGTCGCCCCAGCGGGCGGCGCGTTGATAGGCGGCCTCGGAGCGCCCGCCGATGTAGATTGGCAGCCGCGGCGGCTTGGGATCGAGCGATAGGTTGTCGAAGCTGAAGTGCTTGCCGTGGAAGGTGACGCCGTCCTCTTTCCACAGCCTGGTCATGGCGTCCAGCGCCTCATCCATGATCTCCCCGCGCTGGTGGTGGGGCACGCCGCAGGCATCGAATTCCTTCTTGTTCTCACCGCCAACGCCAAAGCCAGCCACCACGCGGCCGTTGGACAGGTAGGCCATGGTGCCCAGCATCTTGGCCAGCACGACGGGCTGCCGCAGCGGCATGATTAGGACCGAGGTGCCGATGGTCACGCGCTTGGTCCGGGCGACGTAGCAGGCGAGTGTCGTCAGCGCTTCGAGCGTGGGGTTTGTCCAGGCGATGTGGTCGCCCACCCACAGGGAGTCGAAGCCAGCCTCCTCCACCCGGTCTACGTAGTGGAAGAAGCTCTCGGGCGTAGGGACGCCGCCGTAGTTCGTGCCAACGGTCATGCCAACTTTCATCGCAAACATTGTCCGGTATCCTGTTCCCGATGAAGCTTGATGGTTCGTACACTTTCGAGGCGCCGCGTCAGGTTGTCTGGGACACCCTGCAAGACCCTGAGGCGCTGAAGAAGTGCATCCCCGGTGTGGAAACGTTCGAGGAGATCGGCCAGGATGAGTACCAGACCCGCATGAAGATCGGCGTGGCGTCGATCAAGGGCACCTACTCGGCCAAGATCCGGGCATTCGATAAGCAGGAGCCCAGCCACTACAAGCTGGGCATCGACGCCACCGGCACCCCCGGGTTCGTGCGCGGCGAGGGCACGTTCGACCTGGTGGAGGACGCGCCCGGCCAGACCACGGTCAAGTGGGAGGCCGATGCCCAGGTGGGCGGGCTGGTGGCTGGCGTGGGACAGCGCATGCTCAGCGGAGTCGCTAAGATGACCGTCGGCCAGCTCTGGAAAGCGATGGACGGCCAGATCAAGGAGAAGCAGGGGACGGCGTGAAACCAGCCCAGTTCGAGTATCTCGACCCGAAGACGGTCGACGAAGCCGTGTCGCTGCTGAACCAGTACGCGGACGACGACGGCAAGATTCTGGCGGGCGGGCAGTCGCTGGTGCCGCTGATGAACTTCCGCCTCGCTCGGCCCAAGTGGCTTATCGACATCAACGGCATCGAAGCGCTCGACTACATCCGCGAGGAGGGCGACTGGCTCGCCATCGGCGCGATTACCCGTGAGCGTGACGTGGAGCGATCCGCCATCGTCGCCGACAAGTGCCCGCTGCTCAAGGAGGTCACGCGCTGGATCGGGCACGTGACCATCCGCAACCGCGGCACGGTGGGCGGCTGCATCGCCCACAACGATCCCACCGCCGAGTATCCGCTGGCGGCCGTGCTGCTCGACGCGGAGGTCAAGGCCCAGGGGCCGAACGGCGTCCGGACTATTCCCATCCAGGAATTCCTGGTGACGTACCTGACCACGGCGCTGGAGCCAAATGAGATCCTGACCGAGGTTCGTTTCCCGGTGATGGCCAAGAACACCGGCTGGGCCTTTCAGGAATTCGCCCGCCGGCACGGGGACTTTGCCATCGTGGAGGTCGGTGCCATGCTGGCCCTGGACCACGGCACGGTCAAGGACGCCCGCATCGCCATCGGCGGCGCCACTCCGGTGGCCTTCAGGGCCACGGATGCCGAGGACGCGCTCAAAGGGCAGAAGCTGACGGATGAGCTGATCGACCAGGCCGGCGAGAAGGCGGGGGCCATGACCGAGCCGGAACCAGACGTGCACGCCTCGGCCGAGTATCGGACGCACCTGGCCAAGGTACTCACGCGCCGAGCATTGAAGGAGGCCCAGACGCGTGCCCATTGACAAAGTCGCGGTCAGCATGGCCATCAATGGCCAGACGTACGACGGGCTGGTCGAGCCGCGCAAGCTGCTGGTGGACTTCATTCGTGAGGACGCCGGCCTGACCGGCACGCACATCGGCTGCGAGCACGGCGTGTGCGGCGCTTGCACGATCCTGCTGGATGGCGAGACCATCCGGTCCTGCCTGACGTTCGCGGTGCAGGCGCAAGGGAAGCAGCTGTGGACGGTGGAGAGTCTGGCCGAGAACGGTAAGCTGTCGCCCCTTCAGAATGCCTTTTGGGAGAACCATGGTCTGCAGTGCGGGTTCTGTACTCCGGGCATCCTGATGACGGCCGTCGAGCTGCTGCGCGATAACTCCTCGCCGGACGATCGCGAGATCCGCGAAGGCATCAGCGGCAACCTGTGCCGCTGCACCGGTTACAAGAACATCGTCAAGTCCATTGCCGCCGCCGCGGACAAGTACAAGGCAGGCGAGAAGGAGCCGGTCGTCGCGAAGGTCTGGGGCCGGTAGTCGCTAGGCGCTAGTCGCTAGTGGTCATCGACGTCCATCAGCATCTGGTCCAGTACCAGGTGTATGCGCCTGGTTACAGGGCGTACCTCGAGGAAACCAATCCCGACTACTTCGGTCCGCTCAC
>DATGVV010000063.1:0-2626 GCA_035299885.1 Chloroflexota bacterium
CCCTGGAGCCATGTCTCAGGTTTGGCAGGCATCAAGCCATGGTAACGGAGGTGCCTTCACCTAACCTCTCCCGCCGCGGTGGGAGAGGAACTTTAGGCTCTGATGTCGAGGAAGCGGCTGGCAACCGCTACGAGATCGACAGGAGAGACGGGCTTGGAGAGGTAGGCGTCGCAGCCGGCGGCCAGGACTCGCTCCTCGTCGCCGGCCATGGCCAGGGCCGTGAGCGCCACAATCGGGACGCCTTGCGTGAGGGGGTTCTGGCGGAGGCGGCGGGTGACCTCCAGGCCATCCATGCCGGGCAGCTGGATATCCATGAACACCAGGTCCGGCGGATCAGCCGTGGCCATGTCAAGCGCCTGCTGGCCGGTGTCGGCGCGCGATATGAGCAGGCCCTGCTGGCCCAGCACGAACTCGACAAGGGAGTAGTTGAGGTCGTTGTCTTCGACCACAAGCACCCGCTGGCTAGCTGGCAATACCGTCTCCAGCCTGGGCGCCCGCGGCGATCTTCAGCTTGCGCCGGGCGCGATCGAGCAGATCGGCAGCGGACTCCGCTTCGGCGGGGTAGGTGGCGCTGACCAGGGCCACGCGTAAGGCTTCACCTTTTCCGGCAGCCGCGGCGATGCTCTCCAGCTTCCCGATCACGACGCCGGCCTGATCGTCCCCCAGCTCCGGCAGCAGCACGAAAATTTCGTTGCCATCGTTCGCCACCACCTCGTGGCGGCGCAGCGCCTTCCAAAAGGCCTCGCACAGCTCGCTAACCGTAGCGGCAGGGGCCCCTTGCCCGGACGCGGTGTGAACGCTGCCGACGACGATCGAGAACATGCGGCCATAGCGCTTGGCGCGGCTGAGCTCGCGCTCGATGTGCGGGAAGAAATTGCCGTCAAGGGCATTGCCGCTGGGCCCGCCCACGATGTGGGCCAAGCGCGGGTAGAAGCGCTGGATCTGCAGCAGCTGCAGCACCAGATCGTCCATGCCGGAGCCCTTCTCGATGATCGACTCGACCTGGCCATGCAGCTCCTGGCGCTCTGCCGCGCTCAGGTCTTTGGCGGTGCAGACCACCACTGGCAGGTCGCTGGCTTGGGGGATGTCCCGGAGCTCGCGCAGCACGTCGAAGCCACTCATGCCCGGCATCATCAGATCCAGCAGCATCAGGTCGAGCTTCTCGCTGCGCGCCACCTCCAGGGCCCGCTCGCCGTTCTCGGCCAGCAGCACGTCGCAGTTGGCGCTCTTCAGCAGCTTCGACACCAGCTCGCGGTCGGACTGATTGTCGTCTACTACCAGCACCCTAGCTTTGCCAAGCGTTGCGCGGTTCGAGCCGCTCACGCGGCTGAGGCGAGCCATGGCGGCCAGCAGGGCGTCGCGTTCGATGGGCTTAACCAGGTAGTCGGTGGCGCCTAGCGCGAAGCCGAGCTCTCGGTTGTCGACAACGCTAATCACCAGCACCGGGATGTCGCGCGTGCGGGGCTCGGATTTGAGCGCCGCGAGGATGTCCCAGCCGTCACGATCGGGCATGAGTACATCGAGGGTGACCGCGATAGGTTGCAGATCGCGGACCATAGTCAGAGCTTCCTCGCCGCTGGCAGCCCGATAGACGTCGTAGCCGGCGCGGGTCAGGTGCAGCGTAAGCAGCTCGGCCGCTTCCCGCTCATCCTCGATGACCACCACCGGAAGACGGGCCGGCGAGCGCATCACCGACGCTGGTGGGTGGGCGCCTGCCAGCAGCTCAGCGCCCTCGATCTCGTCGCGGATAGCGGACACCGGAATGGCGAAGGTAAAACAGCTGCCCTTGCCGGCCGCGCTGTCCAGCCAGATGTGGCCGTGATGAAGGTCCACTAGGCGCCGCACCAGGGACAGGCCCAGTCCCGTGCCCTCCTGCTCGCGGGTGATGCCGCGCTCGACCTGGTGGAACTCATCGAAGATGGCGGCCTGGTCCTCGGGCTTGATGCCGATGCCGCTGTCGCGCACGGAAACGCGGCACTCTTCGTCGTTCACTTCGGCCGTGACCTGCACCTGGCCGCCTTCGGGCGTGAACTTGACCGCGTTGGACAGCAGGTTGTAGAGAATCTGTTTGAGGCGCGCCGGATCGGCTTCGATCATGACGCGCTCGGGGGAGCAGCTGGCTTCGATCGCGATGCGCTTCTTGCTGGCCAGCGGTTGGACGATGGCCACGCAACTCTGCACCAGGTCATTGAGCTGCAGCGGCTCGGGCCGGAGCTCCATGCGCCCGGCCTCCACTTTCGATAGGTCCAGGATGTCGTTGATCAGATTGAGAAGGTGCCGTCCGCTGCGCAGGATGTTGCCCAGGAACTCGGAGCGCTGGTTATCAGGCATCTTGCTCAGCTCGGGATCGATCAGGACTTCGGAGAAGCCGATGATGGCATTGAGCGGGGTGCGCAGCTCGTGGCTCATGCTGGCCAGGAACTCGCTTTTGGTGCGGCTCGCCTGATCGAGGGCCAGGTTCTGCAGCCGCAGGCGCTCCAGCAGCTGACCGCGCGCCGCGGCTGCCGCCACGTCACCAGCGATGATCTCGGCCAGGGCCTGGTGCTCGGGCTTGAACGCCGCGGGCGCCGTCGATTCCAGCACCAATACGCCAGTGATCTCGTTGGGATCGCGCAGCGGCACCACC
>DATGVV010000064.1:0-8254 GCA_035299885.1 Chloroflexota bacterium
ACTTAGTGGTCGAGACGCACGTGCAGGCCGATCACCTGTCGGCGGCCCGCGAGCTTGCCGCCCGGACTGGCGCCAGCATCGTCATGCACCACTCGGCCCCGGTGGCGTTCCCGTTCAAGGGCGTCAGCGACGACGAATGCCTGCAGCTGGGCAACACCTACGTCCGTGTCCTGCACACACCGGGACATGCGCCCGAGCACATCTCGCTGCTGGTTGGCGACCGCACGCGGTCGGGTGAGCCGTGGTTTGTGTGCACCGGCGACACCCTGTTCGTCGGCGACGTCGGCCGGCCGGACCTGGGCGGAGCGCAACACGCGGACGAGCTTGCTGGGCAGTTGTACGACAGCCTGTTCCATAAGCTGCTCAACCTGCCCGACTCCGTGGAGGTCTATCCGTCGCACTTCGCGGGTTCCGCCTGCGGCCGGGGCATGAGTGGCAAGCCGAGCTCCACGATTGGTTTCGAGCGCCGTTGGAACATGGCGCTCAGGGCTCAGTCCCGGCACGAGTTCATCGCCGCTGCCACCGCCAGTCTGCCGGTTGAGCCCGAGGATATGGCCCGAATTCGGCGCATCAACCTGGGCACGGCTCCGCTGGGTTCGGCGCCCGCGGTCTAGCCCGCGCCCTCCATGGACTCGAAGCACATCCGGCTAGGGCTTCGCGCCAACTGGCGTCAGTTCGCGCTGCTGGTGCTGGTCAACGGTTTCGTCGGGGCCATGGTCGGTGTCGAGCGCAATGTGGTGCCGGTCCTCGGCCGGGAAACGTTTGGGCTGGTGTCGAGCGCCGCCGTGCTGTCGTTCATCGTCAGCTTCGGCATCGTGAAGGCCGCGGCCAACTTCTGGGTTGGAGGTGTGGCCGGACGTTTTGGCCGCAAGCGGCTGCTGGTCGCGGGCTGGCTGGTGGGCATCCCGGCGCCGCTGCTGGTACTCCTGGCGCCAAATTGGGGCTGGGTCGTCGCCGCCAACGTGCTGCTAGGCATTAACCAAGCCTTCTGCTGGTCGATGACGGTCAATATGAAGATCGACCTGGTTGGCCCGCAACACCGCGGCCTGGCCCTTGGCTTCAACGAGTCGGCCGGCTATGGCGCCGTGGGCCTGGCCGCCCTCGCCTCTGGCTATGTGGCCGCGGGGGCTGGCCTGCGCCCGTGGCCGTTCGTGCTGGCCATAGGCTTCGGGCTGGCCGGGCTGCTGATATCCAGCTTGCTGGTCCGCGACACCGCGGCCCACCTTGCGGCGGAAACGGCGCAAGACAGCGCCGAACCAGGGATTGGGCTGTCGCCATGGCAAGCGTTGCGCCGCGGCTCCTGGCAAGACACGCGGCTGGCTGGCTGCTCGCAGGCAGGCCTGGTAAACAACCTGAACGATGGCCTGGTGTGGGGCCTCGTACCGCTCTTCCTCCACGCTCGCGGCGTGTCCGTCGAACATATAGCCCTGGTTACCGCCGTGTACCCGCTGACGTGGGGTGGCCTGCAGCTGCTTACCGGCGGGTTGAGCGACCGGTTGGGTCGCAGGGGCCTCATCGTCGGCGGCATGCTTACCCAATCCGCTGCCATCGCGGGCTTTCTGCTGTTCCACGATCTGACCGGCTGGCTAGGCGCGGCGCTGTTGCTTGGCCTCGGCACGGCCATGGTTTATCCAACCCTCATGGCCGCCGTCAGCGACATCGCCGGGCCGGCCTCGCGAGCGTCGTTGTTGGGGGTCTACCGGCTGTGGCGCGATCTGGGATACGCAGTTGGGGCCGTCCTGAGCGGCGTGCTTGCCGATCGCTTCGGCTACCCGGCGGCCATCGCCGCCGTGGCCACCCTCACGTTCATCTCTGGTGCCGCCGCCGCCCGGCTGATCCAAGAGAAGCAGCGAGATCTACCCATCCAAACAGCAATGGAGGAGGAGTATGCCTACCTATCTGTTACCTGATCGTGTTCCCTGGTTCGTGGTGGGACCGCTCATCGGCCTGGTGGTGGCCGGGGTGTTTGCCGTCAACAACCGCGCCTTCGGCATCAGCGGCGGCTACGTCCAGGCTCTGGCGCTCTGGCGTGGACGGGCCACTGAGCCATGGCGCGTCTGGAGCCTCGTAGGGCTGCTCGCCGGCGCGCTGCTGGCCAGCTTGTTGCGCGGCGGGCCTGCCCCGAATCTGAGCTATGGCGCCTTGGGCCAAGCCTTGCCGTTAGCGGGTATCGTCCCGGTGCTGCTCGCAGCCGGGGTCGCCATGGGTTACGGCGCCAGGTGGGCCGGCGGCTGCACGTCCGGGCATGGGCTGTGTGGCAGCGCCATCCTATCCCGCGCCAGCTTCGCCGCCACCGGCACGTTCATGGCTACAGCCATCGCGGTGACGCTGGCCCTGCACGCCCTCACCGGCGGTGGCTTGTGAACCGCGCCGGCTTTGCTTTTGGTCTGGCATTCGGCTTCCTGATTGCCGCCGCCAGACTGAACGACTACAACGTCATCCACAATATGCTGCTGCTCCGAGAGCCGGACGTATACCTGCTGATGGGCAGCGCGGTGATGACCGCAATGGTGCTGCTGGGTGTGCTTAGGGCACGTAGCTGGCGGACCCTCAATGGACCGCTGGACATCACGCCCGCTCGGCTCGAGCGGAAGCACGTCGCCGGGTCGGTGATATTCGGCGTCGGCTGGGCCATCGCTGGCACGTGCCCGGGGCCGGCGCTGGCGATGACCGTTGGTGGCGGCCTGCTCGGGTTGATTGTCGTGGCGGGGTTGTTCCTGGGTATTGCGCTGCGCGACGCGATCGCGATGCGCACGGCCGCTGGCACGGCCAGGACTAACGTTCGGGTCGCAGCCGCGGCGTCAGGCTAAACGGTACTGAATAAGATGAACGAAGACGGGAATCGAGATATCGACGCAGTCCATACGCGCCGTTACTGTCCACGCACAAGACGCTGCTAAGAGGCAACAATGGGTAAAATCCTATATTCGTCGACCTACGGCTCCGACGATCCAACCCGGGCCAGCCTGCCCTTTCATATGGCGCTCGGGGCCATAGAGGCGGGCCACCAGCCGGAAATTGCGCTTATTGCCGAGGCCACTTACTTAATGAAGAACGCCGTGGCGGAGACTATCCAGGGCGTTGGTATGCCGTCATTCAAGGAGTTGCTGGCCAAGGTCGTCGAGAACAAGGTTCCGATTCATGTCTGAGGAGGCTGCAGCAAGGCCCGTGGGGTCTCAGAAGCCGATTTTTCTGGCAAGACCGCCCAGTTTATGACGCCCAAGGTCTTCGCCGATCTGACCTTTGCCGCCGACCGGGTCGTCACGTTTTAGGAGGGATGAGAGATGAGCACTCAAGCTCCGGTTGATACCGAGCAGCTGCGCAAGGCCATCCAGGAGGAATACGCCGAGGTCGCCCACGATCCGGACAAAGGCTTCCACTTTCACACTGGCCGGCACCTGGCCGGTCTGCTGGAGTACAAGGACGAATGGCTGGACGGCGTGCCCGAAGAAAATCTCGCCTCCTTTGCCGGAGTCGGCAAGCCGTTCACCTTCGGTGCGTTGAAACCGGGCGAGCGGGTCATCGACATCGGCTCCGGCGCCGGCCTTGACAGCCTGATTGCCAGCAAGATGGTTGGCCCTGCCGGTCAGGTGATCGGCATCGACATGACGCCGGCCATGCTGGACAAGGCTCGCAAGGGAGCCACCGGGATGTTGGCGGCCCACGTCGAGTTCCGGGAAGGCTACATGGAGGCGCTGCCTGTTGAAGACGGCTGGGCCGACGTCGTGATCTCGAACGGCGTCATCAACCTCTCGCCGAACAAGGCCGAGGTGTGGAGCGAGATCTACCGGGTGCTCAAACCGGGCGGCCGTATCCAGATCGCCGACATCGTCGTCGGCAGACCGGTCCCGGAGGCGGCCAAGGAGGACATCTCCCTCTGGACTGGCTGAATTGCCGGTGCTCTGCTGGAAGCAGAGACGGAAGCGGCCATCCTGGCCGCGGGCTTCGAGAATGTCTACACCACCCCTGGCGTCGATGTCTTCTCCGGTGCGCCCAGCGCTTCGTCCGCCGCGGTGTACGAGACGCGAGGCGTCCAGGTACGGGCGACGAAGCCCGCATAGGGTTGATGAATTGGGAGCCGCCAGCTCAGCTCGGGCCAACACCACCTAGTGGCTGCGCTGGCTAGTGGCCAGCGTCGCTGTCAGTTAACTGAACTATTTGCCATTCGATATCGCAGTAGCTGGCCGGCCAGCAAGCCCATGCGTCCACAGCCAGAGGCGAGACAAGGAAGGAAGATGTTGCCGTTTATTCCGCGACGAGACAACGGCCTGCCGATGTTTCAAGAGCCAAACAGCTCCGGCAAGCCAGAATCGCGGGTATACGTGGACCAGCGCCTTGCGCACGGCATGGCTCCGATCCGAACGCAGGCGCAGGACGCGCTCCTCGATATCTCGGCCGGGCTGATTGCACGGGTACAACACGAACACGGCCTTGGCGCGGCGCAGCTCGTTGTCCGATTCGAGCGCCTCGAGGGCTCGGCGCCGCAGCTGCCCGCGATGTTCGCGTGTGAGCCCGCGTTTATCAGGCATGTCCGCTAGCCATAGCGCGGCCGCAGCAACTCGACGAGCGGTTGCAGGTCGCCCGCCGGTAGCCCCGTGCGACGATCTCGCGATCACCGCTTAGAAGGCGGACCTGGCGGATCAGCTGGCGCTGGTGGGCCTGTTCAACGACATGATCGAGGCGCCGGACCTGCGACGCGCCGGCGTCACCCATCACCCCTGGATCGCGCGTGCCGTAGCCCAGCAGCTCATGCAACTGTGACGCATCGACGATGTCACTCGGCCAGTAGACCGCTTCGGCTGCCACCCAGCTCCTCCTAACGCGAGATGACCAAAGAGCTCACTTTCGAAGCAGGTGAGGCAAGGTAATAACAGCGACCTGTCCTTGCATGCTCAACGCATTCATACCCACGAGGGCTAGCCATTCTACGGCATGCGGGCAGTGACTCGTCCCTCGCCTCCCTACACGACTTGCTGATTGGAGGAATCCGATGCAGGACCCGAAGCGCAGCTTCGCTTACGGTCTGCGCATGGCCCGCATGAGCCAGCTGGTGCAGGATGTAATACGCGGTTAGCGGATGGTCATCGGTGATCATGGGACCGTCACCTGCGAAGCGGTCGACGTCATCATCCTGTAGCCAGCGCATGCCGTCGATGATGGTTGGCCACGATTGGCTTGGGAGGTACCGGCTATCAGGCGCGCTCTCGATATCCGCCTTGGCTTCGGGCGATTCAAGGATTCGGGATACGGTGGCGTCATCCCAGGTTATGGGCCCATCTGATCCCAGCAGGTAGAGGCCGCCATGGCGAGGGCTGATCAGGACCGAAACATGGCGGAACTGAGATCGAAACGTCCGCAGGTGTTCGCGCAACTGGTCCAGGTCGACGCCGAAATACAGCCATTGCAGCATCAACCCGTCGGGGCGCAGGGCTCGGTGGGCATCGGCGTAGAACTCGCGACTGTAGAGCACGGCCGCGCCCGCAGTCTGGATCGGCGGTGGCGGATCTACCGAGATGAGGTCGTACCTTCGGGAGGTGAGACGCACGTAGTTGCGTCCGTCCGCGGTGATAATCCGGCCGAGCGGACCGTGCAGGAACTGCCCGGCATCGGGATAGAAGACGGGCATCATCAGTGGTATCGACGGTGAGAGGTCCACAGCGTCGGTGTGCAAGCCGAGCAAAATACCGGAACGGTATGTGGTCCCCATGCCAAAGGCAATGTCGAGGAAGTCTTGAGCGTTGGGGCGCATGACCTTTGGTATGTAAGCCATGAGCTTGGTATCGACGCTCAGGTACGTCATCGACGTACCGCTTGCATATAGACGGCGGCTCTCTATCGGGCCGCCTACGGCGTCCACCGTGGAAACGCGGTCTTCGGCGTGCCGATAGGGCAGGCCGGTGCTTGCCAGATGGTGCTCGGTTGCAGTGAGGGCCAGTGGAGAGCCAGTGATCACCAACCATGGAGGCACGACGAGCACGGCGCCGGCGGCCAGGGCGAGCCGCCGCGCTGCCAATCTCAGCGAGGTGGCCCCGGCAAGCGACAGCACCAGCGCGACGGCGGCGTCTGCGGCGCCAAGCGCCAGGATTGAGTCGTTGGTCCCCAGGGTCTCCGTCAGGATGAACGCGGCTGTCAGCGTGCCTAGGATCGAGCCCATCGTGTTCCAGGCATACAGCAGACCGATGCTGCGCGCGCTATGAGCCGGGTTCAGTGTAAGTAGGCGAGCTGACAGCGGGAAGGCGAAGCCCATGCAGGCTGTGGCCGGCACCAGCATGACTGCCGCGGCCGCATTGGGGGCGGGCCCCAGAGTCGCCAGCGGGGCCGTGAGCGTGGTGCTCAGGGCAATGCCAAGGAAGGCCAAAGCGAGCGTCTGGGGCGTATCCCTGTCAGGCCGGCTGGCAGCTCGGTAGACTGCGCCGCCAGCTGCGATGCCCAAGAGTAAGGCGCCGAGGATGCCGGCAAGGTGGTATATCTGCGAACCCGTGCCCTCGGCCAGCATCCGGGTCCAGAGGACCTCGAGGCCGAGAGCGACAAACCCGGAGACAAAGCTGGCCCCATAGATAAGCAGGCGGACACGGTGGTTCAGCGCCCGAGCCTCGCTATCATCCTCCTCTGGTGGCGCAAGGGTGCGGCTGGGGACAGGCTGTCGTGCGGCTAGCACCAGCGCGACGCCTCCGGCCAGGAGGTTGAGACCGACAGCCACATGCATCGTGGCCGACAGGCCGAGAAGCTCGATAAGAATGAACCCCGACACGAGGCTGCCCACCGCGGCGCCCACGGTATTTGCGCTATACAGGCCTCCCATGTAGGCGCCCGCCATACGCATCGAAGCCACTACGTGGCGGGTCACGAGCGGCAGCGTAAGGCCCATTAAAAAGGTGACTGGGGTCACGGTAGCCAAGGCCAGGATGAGCCGCACCAGCGTGAGCTCGCCGGCGGACATCGCGTCATAGGCGGACCGATACGCTCCGTCGATCAGCTGAAGCCCGGTCGGCACGAGCAGGGCGGAGGCGCCGACGGCCAGCTCGGTCAGGCCGTACAACCTGAGGGAGCGTTGCAGGTGCGGTGCAATCAGACCGCCGGCCAGTCCGCCGAAACCGAGGCCGGCCATGAAGGCGGTAACGATCGTGCCGATGGCTTCGGTGGTGTTGCCGAAGACGACCACGAGCTGGCTAGACCAGACTACTTGGTAAATCAGGCCGGCCGCACCAGACGCGACGAACACGCCTGCCACGAGGGCGTTCGAGCGTCGTTGCCCATTTAGGTCAGGGACAGAACGACTGGTCGCCAGCTGTAACAGCGGTCGATCGTCTGCGTCTGCAGCGATGACGGCCGCCTGCGTACCACGTGGCCAGTCGCCAAGCGCTCGCCTTCGTCCCATGGCCTTGCCTCCGAAAAGCGTCTGCTGCTGGGAAGGGGTCCGTCTGCCGGCGCCACCCGATCTTTCCGGCCGGGCGGCGGCCTCGCAATTTGCTTGCCGGACAATTCTGGCAAGAAATACGCATCTGAAGGGCGATCGTGCCTGGCTAGCTCCTAGGCGAGAAACGCCTTGTTGGCAATGTCCGTTGGCGCACAGTGAGGCGAATTGACGTCTGGGACGCTACACTCCGGCCGAATATGACTCGGTCATGACCACCCCGTGGTTGGACGCTTCCGGAGCTGATTTCGTTAACGGAGCGCCTGCACATGGCCGACCTGAGCCTCATCCTCGCTCTGCGGATTAGCAGGCAATGATGCTGCTCCCGCCATCTCTGGTGGCTGCGCTGATCTATCGGGGCACCAACATGCTGCGCTCAACCGTTGATCTGTACTCGTCCGGACGCCAGCAGGTTCTCGCCTGCCGCGCCGCTGGGCGCCCGATCGTCTTCGTTGCCTGGCATGGTCATGATTCCGTGAACCTGGGCGTGTACAGGCGGTTCTTCGGGCAGAACAAGACAGTCATCATGGTGCCGGACAGCGCCCGTGGCAGCGTCATCCGTGGTCTCGCCCAGCGGATGAACCTGGAGGTCGTCACGTTGGACCCCGACCAGGGCTCGGCACGCTGCGCAAGGTCCATCGTCAAGGTAATTCACCTCATCCGTAGCGGTTGCGACGCACTGCTGGCGGTAGATGGGCCCAGGGGTCCCGGCTTTCTAGTCAAACCAGGCGCGGCATTGATCGCTCAACAGTCGGGGGCGATGATCATCCCCATGGCCGCGGCCGCCAGCCATGCTGTCCGGCTGGGCTATCGTTGGGATAAGCACCTGGTGCCAATCCC
>DATGVV010000065.1:0-3912 GCA_035299885.1 Chloroflexota bacterium
GTCACCCGCGCTGTGGACCTGCGGCTTGAGGATGAACACCATGCGTTCGCGCAGCGGCACGGCCAGCTGCTTGGGGTCCTTGGCGCTGCCGGTGATGATCGGCCCGTCGTCGCCCGCGCCGCGGCCGTGCATGGTCAGCAAGCCGGTGGCTCCGGCCGCGGGGCCAGTCTTCGGCGCGACCTGGGAGCACAGGCTGGCGCAGCGCTCTTGGAGCTCGCCCAGGCTGGTGCCCGGCTTCAGGCGCTCCAGCATGTCGTAGAACAGTTCCCGTTGGATCTTCATGAGCTCCGTGTAGACCGGGTCCGGTTGGCCGACCGCGACCGGGACCACGGCCTGGGCGCGGTAGCCGCCCCACGAGGCCTCCAGCTCGTTGAAGATGATGTCGCCTGGCTGCAGCGTGCGGTGGCTCGGTCGGGTCAGCGTGCGTGGCGGCCGCGGGCCCGACACCCAGTTGAAGTGGACGGTCATCTCTGAGCCGCCGCACAGCATGGCCGACATGGATTCGGCCCACGCCAGCCAATCGCTCACGCCTGGCTTGGCATGGGCGATCTCCGCTTGCGTGCCCAGCTCGATGATCTCGCGAGAGCGCGCCAGGAAGGCGATCTCCTCGTCTGACTTGACGTAACGCAGCTCCGCCAGCGGGTCAGTGGCGTCCACCAGGCTGGCCCGCGGTAAGGCGTCGGCGATCTGCCGCAGGGTGCCGTGCAGGACAGTGCCTTCAGGCGTGCGGGTGCCGCCGCCCAGCCCGGCGATGCCTATGCGGCGCGGGTTCAGCTCCTTGAGCCGATCGACAATGACCCGGCCGTAGTTGCGTCGCGCCTCACGCACATCGGTCACCCAGTTCTGCACGGTGGGCCAGCGTGGCTTGGCGCTGGTAGCCACCACAGTCACGTCGCCCTCGCGCGGGAAGACCACGGCGATATCGGCGTCGCCACCTCCACCGCATTGGCTGATCCAGCGGCTGTTAGCCTGGAAATCCGTGGAGTGGCCCGAGTTCTGAGGCGCCACGATAGCGTCCAGCTCCTGCTGCGCCATCAGCTGGCGCAGGGCGCTCCAGCGCCGTTCGCGCTCAGCCAGCGAGAACAGCGGGTAGGGGTACTCGGCGTCGCCGTGATCGACGTCGGCCAGGGCTCGATTAACTGGATACGTTGGGTCGCTCATCGTTGCACCTCCGGCATGCGCAGCTCCACGCCGCGAGCGGCCAGCTCGCGGACGTACAGCTCGCGAATCGTGGGATCTTCGTCTTCGTAATCGATCTGGTTGGCGGGCGGGCCCTCGTCACCGCCCGCGGACGTCACATTCGCATGCCCCGTCGAGCTGATGGTGCTGCGGCCTCGGCCGTCAACGACGAATACCAGCGCCTCGAATAGGTGCTTGACCTCTGTGGTAGCGCCGCCGGGCGGCAGCTCCAGGATGGCGGCGGTAGTGATATCGGCGTCGGCCAGGTTCACGAAGGCGCCGCGGCAGCCGAAGCGCTCCCACTCTCCCAGCTCAGCCTCCGTCAAGCTCTCAAGATGAAAGCGCTGATGGATGGGAATGCCCTCTTGCGCCTGCCAAACGCGATAGAAAGCCGGCGGCCGCTCAAACGTAGCCGGCTGCTGCGCCGGAACAGGCGCCTCTATGGCCATGGCCGCACTCTAGCAGACGGCTTCTAGTCCAGCACCGCCACCTGGTGGCTCATCAGGAGCTCGCGGCGCTCGCGGGCGGACTGCATGATGGCCAGCACCACCTCCAGCGTGGCCTCGCCCCAGCGGCCATTGTGGAACACCGGGCGGTCGTGGACCACGGCCTGGTACAGCTCCTCCAGCTCGGCCGCGCGGCCGCGCTCGCCGGCGGCCACCGGCACCTCCCACTTGCCGTCGTCGCCGTAGATCAGCAGGGCGTGCGGTGTCTGGCGGATGTCGCCGTGCTCGCAGCTCACGATCGTCAGGCCGAAGAGCGACTGGACTTCCCGCTGCCCTCGATACTGTCGCTCGTCACCGCCGCCGAAGCGCTGCGCCTCTTTGAGCGCCCACTCCTCCTCGGGCTTGGTCACACTGGCCAACGCTCGCCGGACGCGCAGGTTGTAGTCGGGATCGCGCTGCTGCTCGCCAGCCCACTCGGTGAACTCCGCGGTGTCGAAGTGGCCGTAGCCGTTGTAGACCAGCGTGGCCGGCGTGCCGTCCTCGAACTCCAGGTAGGCGCAGTAGGCGCCCTCGGCATGGCGGCTCGGATCCCAGATGCCGGTCGTGCCGCGCACGCTGTGGACCAGTCCGCCGCCGATGAGCCGCACGATGTCCACCTGGTGCGGCCCCTGATTGAAGACGATGTTGCCGCCCTGCTTGGGATCGAGCTCGTGTGGCATACGCGGCCGGTACATGAACTCGTTGAAATGCCAGGTGCTGATCATTCGCAGCGCGCCGAGCTCGCCGCTGGCCACCAGCTCGCGCATCTTGCGGACAGGTGGGTCGAAGCTATGCGTGTGGCCGCAGAGCAGCTTCACGCCGTGGCGCTCGGCGGCCTCGTTCATGGCCTCGCACTCCTCGATCGAGAGGCCCATCGGCTTCTCCACGATGGCGTGCTTGCCGTTGCGCGCGGCGCTGATGACATGCTCGGCGTGGAGGTGATTGGGCGTGCAGACGTAGACCGCGTCGATGTTGGGGCTCTGGCACATCTCTTCGACGCTCTCGTACGTCTCGCCGCCGAATTCGCGCTCGAACTTGTCCAGCGCGGCGCCCCGTGGATCGGCTGCGGCTTTCAGCTGCAGGTGCGGACGGCCGGCGAACTCCGGCACGATCTGGGTGCTGGCGATGCCCAGCCCGGCGATGCCGAAGCGCATGACTTTGGCAGGAGCTTGGGAGGCCACTACTGGAGCAGCGCCTTGGCCATCTCGGCCGCTTTCTGGCGCAGCGGCAGCAGCTCCTCGGACTGATGCGGGACGTATTCCTTGATGAGCTTGGGATCGAGCACGCCATCGACGTTGCCCGGTGGCACGTCCAGCCGGCGGCTGTTCACACCGGCCATCTTGGCGATGGTGGCCTGCGCCTTGGCCGTCATGAGCCAGTTCACGTACAGCTTCGTGGCATTCGGATGCGGCGCGCGGTTGATGAGCTGGATGCCGCCGGAGCCCATCGACAGCTTGCGGGGGATATCCAGCCCCTGGACGTTGAACTGCAGGCCCTGCGTCCGGAACTGCTCCAGGTCGGTCGGCACGATGCCGATGCCGATCGGATAGCGGTTGCGAATTGCCCATTCGGCCAGCTGGCGCTGATCGCGCGTGACGACCGGCTTCTGCTTCGTCAGGAAGTCGTGGAGGAACTGCTCGCCATGGGCCGCCAGCATGGTGGTGATCGATCCCAGCCCGGCGCCGCCGGTGGGATCCTGAATGGCGATCTTGCCCTGCCATTTCGCTTCGAGCAGTTGGTCCTCGGTTTCGAGCGCCGACTTGGGCACCGCGTCGCGGTTCACGTAGGCCACGTAGCCGGCCTCGGCCACGAACACCGGCAGGATCTGCTTGGCCTTGTCGGCGTAGAGCCCGTCGAGCCCGCCGAACCATTTGCTGGCGTCGGTCGCCTCCGGCAGCACGAGCAGTGGCCGCACCGGATCGAGCGAGCCTGCGTCCCGAGCTTCGAACACCTGCGGGTCGGGCCCGCCGACGCGTAGGTCCCACAGGTACTGGCCGGCTTTGCGCTCGCTGGCCAGCCGCACCCAGAAGTCGCGCGAGTTGAACTCGGTGGCTTCGATGCGGATGCCGGGGTAGTCCTGGGAGAACGTCTCCAGCGCTTTCCGCCACAAGTCGTAATTCGGCGCGGCCAGCGCGAGCTTGCCCTCCTTGTTGGCGGCCGCGACGAGCTGGTCCCAGTCGCTACCCAAGCTGGCGACGCTCGCTGCCGGCTGACTCGCCGCCGGCGTTGCTGAGCCGCAGGCGGTGAG
>DATGVV010000066.1:0-2229 GCA_035299885.1 Chloroflexota bacterium
CCGGCGTCCAGCGCGACCGATTGGATGGCGCCGTCGATCGCGAGCGCCGGCCGCCCGCCGTCGTCCACCAGCTCCACCCGTGCGCCCGGCTCATCCGGCGCGGGCGCGTCCTCGCTGGGTACGTCCTCGCTGGGCATGCCGTCAGGGCCGCGGCTCGGGCTCGTCAGGTTCGCTGAACTGCTCCAGCAGGCGCTCGACCCGGGCGCCCTCGCCCTCCTCGCCGTCGCCGACGGCCGGCTCCTGGAGGATGGTGACGGCCTCCTCGACGGCGAGCAGCGGATCGTCGGGACCTTCCACGCGGAAGGTGAGCTTCACGCGGATCTGGTACTCCACGATCTCGCCCTCGCGCGCCACGGCCAAGGTGGGCGGGCAAGGTTACTGATAAGCGCCATTATCATAACCATGGTGCAGGCGCCGCGGGGACGTGGGGGCGACGCTTCCACAGGGCGGTACCTGCCTGCACGGGCGACGGACAGCAGCGCGCGCTAACGGAGGAACGATGGCTCTGCGAGACGCAATGTACTACCTCAACGATGGGATGGAGCTGCTGGCCCTAGGGGAGGACCCGCTCCGGGAGCGCTTAGCCCGGGCGTATACGCGCGCCCTGATCCACGTGGACGCAGTCGATCTACCGGATGCGCTGCGCACGGAGTGGGAAGAGCTCAAGCACAGTCTGACTCGCGTCCCAGGGGTGACTCACATCTCAGGGCGGCAGGAGCAGGGAGCCGTCAACGCTACGACCGCGGCGATGACGGACGAGGAAGCCCGCGACGCTATTCGCCGGATATTCGCCTTGGTCGAGCAGCTCATGCTGGCCTTCATCCCCCGCCGCTGAGACCGACCGGAGCACACGCGACGTAAGCGCGACGCGCTGAGAGCCCCGCAGAGGCCGGGTGCGGGCCGATCAGGGCATCTGCTATCCCTCGGCGTGTACTCGCACGGTGGGCTACGTGTAGCCACGGCGCGGCGGCTCCGGTGGGCAGTCGGCCCCGCCCTGCCGCCTTGACGCCCACCCCCCGCCGTGCCATGCTGCGCGCACTACCAGGCGGAGGGCCTTCGACATGCCGGATACGGATGCGCGACCAGAACGCCGCGGCGGCCGCGGGGCTGTAGCCATACCTGTGCGCGCAGTCGTAGAGAGGTAAGGCATGCTTGAAGCGTATGCACTGTCCGTCGCTCCGCATTTCCAGACGCTGGCCACGGTCTCCGGGCGGCTGTTCCCTCTGCTAGCTGACGGCCTCGGTTCCCCTACAACGATGGCTGACTCGCGCTGGGCCGCGGAACTGAACGCCCTGCTAGGGCAACTGGAGCAGGTAGGGCAGACGCTGGGCAACGCCCCCGTGGCGCCACCTGCGCTCGCGTCCGTGGATCGCCTGGTACGCGACGCCGGGCGCGACTGGCAGGACGTCGCTCAGCAACTACGGGACGGCGTCGCTGCGCGGGACCCGGCCGCCGTGCAGCACGCGTTTGCTCATGCTCAAGTCGCCAATGCCCGCGCAGACGAGATCACGCGGCGGGTGCGTCAACTAACGACGCGCTGAGAGCCCCGTAGAGACCAGGGTAGGACTGATCAGGGCCCTCTGCTATCCCGCGGCTGCACCCGGACGGCGGGCTGCGCGTGGCCGCGGCGTGGTGACTCCGGTGGTCAGCCTGCCCCGCCCTGCCGCCTTGACGCCTGCGCCCCGCCGTGCCATGCTGCGCGCAGCACCGCGGGGAGCCACCGATGGCCCACTGGAGCCGCCGCCAGTTCGTGCAGGGCGTGGGCGCGGCTGGCGTAGGGCTGCTGGCGGGCTGTGCGCCGCCGTCTCTGCTCCCTGCACTACAGGCGGGGTGAACGATTACCCTAGATCCACTGGGTAACTATTGGCATCTTGGGCTACATAACTTAGCATCCGCGGCAGGGCTGGGAGGTTTGCGATCTCTCCCCGCATGGTGGTAGCCTCTCACTAGCAGGCCAAGACGGCAAAATGGATGTGCGTCTTGGCCTGTTGGCTTTTCTAGTGGGCGTAGCCCAAGGAGGTCCAGATGATCACCGTTACTGAGCGAGCGGCTACCGAACTGCAAGAACTGCTGGCGACCAGCAACGCTCCGCCGGGGCAGGGCATCAAGCTGGTGCCTAGCCTCGTATTTCGCACATGCAAGATGCATGGCGGCGGTTACGAATTGTCACCGCAAGATCTTGATGATCTTGTGTGTGCACGGTCGGCTGCCCCCAAGATGTGGGCCCAT
>DATGVV010000067.1:0-9709 GCA_035299885.1 Chloroflexota bacterium
GTCATCACCGGCTCAGCTGAGCTGGGCGACAGCCTGCGAGAGAAGGACCTCTCGCCCCAGCGCCTGTCATACACCATCGGGACGCTGGCGCAGGTCGACCGGGCCGAGAAGCAGAGCATCCTGGAGATACCCACGACCACCGCCCGGCTGGAGCACGAGGTGGCGCTGCTCGAGGCCGAGCTGCAGCAACTCACGCTGCTGGCCCATTCGCAGCGGCAGGAGCCCACTCCACCGCCCTTCTGGTCGCTGAACTAATGACCGAGCACGAGCTGCTGAACCAGCTCACCCAGGTCAAGCTGCTGCGCGCGCTCACCTATCCGGCGCTGCGGCGGCTGGTTGCCCAAGGGCGCGTGCTGTGGGTGAGGAAGGGCCACATCATCATCGGGCCGGAGATCGGCTCGATCAACGCCTACGTGGTGCTGGAGGGCTCGATCTCCGCTGTCATGCCGTGGGGACCGGTGCTGGCGTACCTGGGACCGGGCGAGATGTTCGGAGAGATGGCGTTGATCGCCGGCGTGGAGCGCACAGCCTACTGCAAGGCCGCCGTCGATTCCGTGGTGTTCGAGATCCCCTTCAACTGCTTCCACGGGGACATGCTTACCAACCCGGTCGTCCGGGCCGGCATGCAAGAGCTGGGCCTGGCCCGCCATGCCGTTCAGACTGCGATCCGCAACGGCGCCCCCGCGCCGGAGCTGGAACCGCCGCAGGAGGAGGAGCCGGAAGAAGCGCCCGCACCAGCCGAGGTCGGCGCCGACACAGGATCACAAGCTGCTGCCCAGACAGACGCTCCTCCCAAGCCCGCCCCACCAAAACCGCCCGCCGTCTACGCCACCGCCTGACCGGCTCACCTTGGCGTTTGCCCTCTGCCCTTGCCCTTATGCCGGCTTCCAGCTCAGGCCGCCTGGATCCCCTCGCGACAGTAGGCGCGTAAGCCCGCCGCCGTCGGCGCGCATGAGGTAGGTCGAGCTCAGGTTCGAAATCGCGATCAGCTGCCCGTCCGGGCTCAAGGTCAGCGACATCTCATCGCTCCCGATGCTGGCCAGCTTCTTGAGCCCGCTTCCGTCCACGCCAATCACCCACGGATCCCAGGGGAGCCCATGCGCCTCGGCCCGACCCGGCAGCAGTGGGTTCAGGGCCGCCGCTAGCACGGTGCCAATTGAGCCCAGCTTGCTGCTGGTCCGGCCCGAGCCGGAGAACACGATCGTCTTGCCGTCCGGCGACAACGCCGGCGAGTAGACCGCCTGGAAGTCCTTGTCGCTCAGCAGCGGCCTTGCCTGCGAGCCGTCCAGCGCCCCAACCATCAGCTTGAACGATGAATCGCTGACGTTGTAGTTCACCCAGGCCAAGGCACCCGAGGCCGATACCGTCGGGAAGATGGCGTCCTTGACGACCGTTTGCGGCTCTCCGCCGGCGACGTCGATGCGATCGATCGACAGCGTGTCGCCGGTGTAGCGGTTCGACGAATCGATTGTGGGAATGTCGTGCGCGAAATAGATGCCCTTCCCATCCGGCGTCCAGGCCGGATTCTCCGCGCGCTCACCCTTGGCCTTGGCGGTGACCAGCGTTTTGTCGCCGCTGCCGTCGGCCTGCATGAGGTGCAGCTCGGCGCCGCCCCACTCCTTGCCTTGCGGCGACACGTGGTGGGTGTAGGCAACGAGCGAGCCGTCCGGCGAGAACGCCGGGTTATTGGCGAAGTTGCTGTTGCTCTCGTGCGTGAGCTGGACGTCCTGCTTGCCGTTGGCGCTCATGCTGAAGATGTTGTCGCCGCGCACGATCAGCATCGTCCCGCTGCCCACCGCCGGCGGCCCCGCCGTGCTCGGCTGCCCCGGCCCAGCAGCCCCACCACCGCACGCAGCCAGCAGCATGGCGAGCGTGAGGGCAAGAAACCGTCGAGTCAGCACAGCTTGATCCTAAATGTCATCCTGAGCGAAGCGAAGGACCTTCCCGTTCACCGCTGCGGCGGAAGGTCCTTCGGCCTGCGGCCTCGGGATGACACATAGGTGCGCTCCACCAGCGTCGCTGGCTCCATGGGCGTGCGCAGCAGCTGCAGGGCGTCGCGCAGGACCTGGCGCTGGAGGTCCGGCTGGTTTGGCGCGCCGAGCGCATGGCCGAGCTCGAAGTTCTTCGGCCACAGCAGCCGCGGCGGGCCGGCTTGCAGGCTGGCCTCAGGCGACAGGGTGATCAGCACTGTCGACAGGCCCGTCATCTCAATTTCCCGCTGAACCGCCACGACCGTGCGGTGGCATAAGCTTGGTCAACCCGCCGTGAGGGCAACGACGTCGGTGGACGACTGATACAGCATTTCCGCAATCTCCGGCGCAACACGCTCGTAGATTGTCCGCAGGTCCTGGGCATAGCCCAGGCTGAAATGCTTGTCATTGACGCCACCAATGAAGCCCTCTGCTGCCAGCTCGCGGGCTCTCTCGAGAGGGAACATGATGTTCGGGTCCCGGTCGGCGTCCGAATGGTCATAGTGCTCGTGCGCGATGGCCATCTCGGCGGCGCTGGCGTCACCGGGGATGATGCGATAGGAGACGTCGTCTTCGAGGTTGAATGGCTCCTGCGACTTCAGGTACACGCCGGCCACGGACACAATCGCCAGCGTCGCCTCGCGCAGCTCCTTGCGGAAGGGTGTGTACGGGATGCACTTGCGGGACATCTTCACCGGCATGTGCTTGTCCTAGTGCCTTGATTCTGAAATAACAACGCGACTTTCCAATGCCGCTGCTACGACATCGGCGGCGGATACTGGGAGGTGCCGTTCGCGTCCGGACTTTGGCTACAGACCGATGCACGATAGCAACTCGACCGCGATCCTGCCGTAGTGCCGCGACCAGAGCCAACTGTAGCCGTTTACGACGGCGTTTGAGCTGTTGGCGGCGCTACTTGAGTCCCACAAGCGTTTCTACGCCATCATCAGTACGACCCGGACTGCGTCGAGGCTGGCACGGCGGCCGGTTTGGCGGCAGCTGAGGCAGCGGCGGACGGCGATGCGCTTGCCGCCTGGGCCTGCTGGAACGCCAGCAGCTTGGCCGTCTGAGCGTCACTTAGATCGGGAATGGCAAGGAGGGCGGCCAGCTTGTCGCCCTGCACCTGCAGCGTCCCGTTGTAGATCTGGCGCTCAACGCCCGCGGCGGCCTGGGTGTCGTTGCGCGTTTCCCAGCGCACCTGCACCAGGTTGCCCACCACCACCGGATTCCCAAGCACCGTCTGCTTCGTGTGCTGCGATACCGCGGCCTGGAACCGCGCCGCACGCACCTGCGGGTCATTGCACGGGTTGTTAACGCCGCACGGCGCGCCGCCGAGGTACCAACCTTTGTCGATGAACAGCGCAGCGGCGCCGCTTGAGTCGCCACGGCCGATGGCATCAAAGAAGCTCAGCGCCACTTTGTCGGGCGCCGTACTCTGAACGGCTGGCTTCGCCGAAGAAGATGCCCCGGCGGACGCTGTTGGCTTTGCTGAAACTGCGCTGGGCACCGCACCAGTGGACGACGCAGCGGGTGCCGCGCTAGCGGGCTTAGCCGCCGGGCTGGCCGCACTCGGTGAAGCCGGAGCGCTGGCTGGCGGGGCAGCCCCTCCACATGCCGCCAACAGCGCAGCAACAAAACTGACGGCAGAGAACGAGCGAGCCGTTGAGAAACTCATGACGAGCGATCCTCTTTTACGTCGATTTTGGTAGCGACTCGTCGCACCCTTACCCAAAGGATATCCCGGCGACTCTACGACGGGTTCGAGTGCCTAATTACTGGCGTGCAGCCTACCCCCGGCCACGACTCCGCCGCAAGGGGGCTAACCACTCCACTTCTTGGCCATTCGAAGTGGACTCCCCGAGCAAGCCTTCCGGCCATCTGAGCCGGCCGCGGCGGCAATGCCCTCGCCTGGGGCGGGCATGCCGGGCAGGGTAGTCTAACTGCCAGTGACCTGGGGCTGTCTGGGCACGAACGCCGAGAGGGACCATCATGGCCAGGCAAGTGGCCAAGAACGAGACGGACACGCGTAGAGTCGCTTTCATGTTCGGGCCGTTAGATGTTACAGAATTTGGGTCCGAAGTAGGCAGGCCGGTAATGCGTACATTAATTTGGAATCTCTCTACTAGAAGCTGACTGCTCCCTGGGCAAAGCGCATGAACGGATCGGCAAAGACTCCGAAGAAGAACGTCGCCAGCGAGGCGGCGGCCAGCATGCTGTGGATGAACCCAGAGCGGTAGAGCGGCACGCGCTCGGTGGTGTCGCTCATGTACATGACGATGACCACGCGCAGATAGTAGTAGGCCGAAATGGCGCTGTTGACCACGACAATGATGGCGAGCCAGGTCATGCCAGAATGCACCGCCGCCAGGATCAGGTACACCTTGCCCATAAAGCCGGCCAGCGGCGGAACCCCGGTGAGCGACAGCATGAAGATCGCCATGGCCAGGGCCGTGAGCGGCGCTCGCCGCCCCAACGCCCGGTAATCGTCGAATGTCTCGCCTTGCGTCTGCCCCGCCTGGACGAAGGCCACAATGGCGAACGAGCCCAGGGTCATAAACGTGTACACGAACAGGTAGAACAGCAGCGCTGTGATGCCGCTGATCTGGTCGTTGCTGGCGCCCGGCCTGTAGGCCGCCATGCCGACCAGGATGTAGCCGGAGTGAGCGATGCTGGAGTAGGCCAGCATGCGCTTGATGTTGCTCTGCTGAATCGCAATGAGGTTGCCGAGAGTCATGGTCGCGGCGGCCAGCGCTCCAAACAGTAGCGAGTAGTCGGGCTGCGCCGGGCCCATGGCCGTTACGAAGATGCGCAGCAGGGCGGCGAACGCGGCCGCCTTCGGGCCAACCGACATGAAGGCCGTGGCGGGCGTGGGCGCGCCTTCGTAAGCGTCTGGGGTCCAGGCGTGGAACGGCACCAGGGCCACCTTGAACCCAATGCCCACGACGAGAATGCCAATGGTCATCAGCAGCAGCGGGTCGTTCAGATTGGCTCTTTGCAGGAACGTAGAAATCCTGGCCAGGTTGGTCTGCCCGGTGATGCCGTACAGCCACGACATGCCGTACACCAGGATGGCCGAGGCGAAGGCGCCCAGCAGGAAGTATTTGAGCGCGGCCTCGTTAGAGCGCTTCTCGCGGCGCGCCAGTCCGGCCAGGATGTACACCGAGATGACCATCAATTCGATAGCCACGAACAGCGTGATCAGGTCGGTTGACGCGGCGGTGAACATCATGCCCAGCACCGCGAACGACAGCAGCGAGTAGAACTCCCCGAACGGCAGTGCGCGCTCGCGCAGGTACGCGGGCGCCATCAGCGTCACCAGGATGGCGGTGATCAGGAACAACGTGTTGAAGAACACGGTGAAGTTGTCCAGCACCATCGCGTCGGCGTAGGCCGAGATCGTGCCGCTGCCCCACTGGTACAGGTTCAGCGCCAGGGCCACGGCGAACCCAAGCAGCGCCAGCCAGGTCAGCTCCGACTTGTGGCGCTCGCGCAGGACACCGTCCAGAATGAGCATCAGCATGGCCAGCACGGTGACCACGATCTCCGGCAGGAGGACGTAGGCGGAGGTCATCGGGCCGCCATTCCCTCTCCCTCTGGGAGAGGGCGAGGGAGAGGGTACGTTGTCATCTTGCCGCCACCGCGGTGCCTGAAGCGCCCGCCTGCGCCAGGATGTGCCCGACCGACGGATGCAGCAGGTTCAGCCAGGTATCCGGGTACACGCCGACCCAGATCGCCAGCGCCAGCAGCGGCAGTAGGTACAGCACCTCATAGGGCCGTAGATCCGTGAGCTCTTCAGCGTAACCGGGCGTGTTCAGCTTCACGAACATCACCCGCGCGTACATCCACAGCAGGTAGCCGGCGGCGATGATGATGGCCAGCATCGATATCCAGCCGGCCGCCGGAACAGGCCCAAACGTGCCAAGCATCACCAAGAACTCGCCAACGAAGCCGGCCAGTCCCGGCAGCCCCACCGAGCCCAGCATGAAGATCATGAAGAAGGCCGCGTACGTCGGCATGTAATGGGCGATCCCGCCCAGGTGCGCCAGCTCACGGTCGTGGACGCGCTCGTACACGATGCCCACGCACAAGAACAGCGCGCCCGTAAGCACGCCGTGGTTGAACATCTCCAGGATCGCTCCCTCCAGGCCCTGCTGGTTGAGCACGAAGATGCCCAGGATCACGAAACCCATGTGGCTGACGCTGGAGTAGGCCACCAGCTTCTTCCAGTCCTTCTGCACCAGCGACACGAACGCGCCATAGACGATCGCGATGGTGGCCAGCGTGATCATCAACGGCGTGAAGAAGCGGGTGGCGTCCGGCAGCAGCGGCAGGTTGAAGCGCAGGAAGCCGTAGCCGCCCAGCTTCAGCAGAACGCCCGCGAGGATAACGCTGCCGGCCGTCGGCGCCTCGACGTGGGCGTCCGGCAGCCAGGTGTGCAGCGGCCAAAGCGGCACCTTCACCGCAAACGCCGCGAAGAAGGCCAGGAATACGGGTATCTGGAAGGCCAGCGAGTAGCGCACGTCGCCCAGCTGCGTGATGTCCAGCGTGCGCACCCCATTGGCCAGCGCAGCGTGCTGGAAGTAGAGGGCCAAAATGGCCACCAGCATTAGCAGCGAGCCAATGAACGTGAACAGGAAGAACTTGACGGTGGCGTAGATCTTTCGCGGGCCGCCCCAGACGCCGATGATGACGTACATCGGCACCAGCACGATTTCCCAGAACACGTAGAACAGGAGGAAGTCCAGCGAGCAGAACACGCCCAGCATGCCGATTTCCAGCAGCAGGAAAACGAGCATGAACTCCTTGACACGCACTTGTACGGCGTTCCACGTGGACAGCACCGAGATCCAGCTGAGCAGAGCCGTCAGGAATACCAGCAGCAGGCTCAGGCCGTCGACGCCGAGGTGATAGCTGATGCCCAGCGAGCTCAGCCAGGGGATGTTCTCCACGAACTGGTAGCTGCTGGTGGTCGTGTCGAATAGGGTCAACAGGTAAATGGTGAGCAGCCAATCGACGAACATCACGCCGACCGTCACCAGACGAAGCGCCCGCTTGTTCGCGGGGTTCAACGGCAGGAGAATCAGGCCGCCCAGCAGCGGCAGAAAGATGGTGAACGTCAGCAGCGGCATCTAGCCGGTCACCAGCCCTTTGAGCAGGAAGCTGCCGACGATGGCGACCAGGCCGGCCACGATGCCCAACGCGTAGTTGCCCACCACGCCCGTCTGGACGCCGCGCAGACCAGCGCCCAAGCCGCGCGTGACGTAGCCCAGGCCGTTCACCACGCCGTCGATCACGTAAGCGTCGAAGCCCCACAGGAATCGAGCGAAGCGCAGCGCCGGCTGAACGAAGATGGCGTCGTAGATCTCGTCCACGTACCACTTGTGGAACAGCAGGTCGTACAGCCGTGAGTAACGGGCGGCCAGCGTCTGAGGGCTCCAGGCGCGGCGCAAATACATCATCCAGGCCAGCCAGATGCCCGCGACGGCGAACAACAGCGACGCGCCGATCAGGCTCAGCGTCAGGACGGGTGAGACCTCGGCCTCCTGCTCCGGCAGCACACCACCGAAAGCCGCCTGCAGGAAGTCGCGGAACAGTCCATGCTCCGGCGGCGCGCCAACAACAGCGCCGACGATCACCGACATGAACGCCAGGATCACCAGCGGGCCCACCATCCAGGCCGGCGATTCGTGCGGATGGACGTGCTCGTGATCGAAACGTGGCTCGCCTTCGAACACCAGGAAGTACTCGCGGAACATGTAGAAGGCGGTCATGCCGGCTGTGAACAGGGCGATGGCGTACAGCGCGAAGCGGCCGTTGGTGAAGGCGCCAGTCAGGATCTCGTCCTTCGACCAGAACCCGGCGAAGGGAAAGATGCCGGAGATGGCCAGGCAGGCCGCCAGGAACGTCCACGCGGTCCACGGCATGTAGCGGCGCAGCCCGCCCATGTTCTGGATGTTTTGCGGGTCGTCGTGGACCTCGGCGTGGTGGAAGGCATGCTCCACGCCGTGGATGACCGACCCGGCGCACAGGAACAGACAGCCCTTGAAAAAGGCGTGCGTAAACAGATGAAAGATGCCCGAAATGGGCACCAGCACGCCCAACGCCAGGAACATGTAGCCCAGCTGGCTGACGGTCGAGTAGGCCAGGATGCGCTTGACGTCGTTCTGCACCAGCCCGATGCTGGCGGCGAAAATGGCCGTGAGCCCGCCCACCCAGGCCACTACGCTGAGCGTGATCGGCGTGTGGATGAACAGCGGGTACATGCGCGCCACCATGTACACGCCGGCGGTGACCATCGTCGCCGCGTGGATCAGGGCCGAGACCGGCGTGGGGCCCTCCATGGCGTCCGGCAACCAGGTGTAGAGCGGGATCTGAGCCGACTTGCCGCAGGCGCCCACGAACAGCAGCAGCGTGATCATCGTGAGGAGGCCAACGCCGACCCCACCGGCCTCGGCGAACACGGCCGAGTAGCTGATCGTCCCGAACGTCAGCCAGATCAGGATGACGCCGATCGTGAACCCGAAGTCGCCGATGCGGTTCATGATGAAGGCCTTCATGGCCGCGTCGCTGGCGGACTTGCGGTTGTACCAGAAGCCGATGAGCAAGTACGAGCACAGGCCCACGCCTTCCCAGCCCAGGAACAGCTGCAGGAAATTGTTGCCGAGGACCAGCAGCAGCATGGCGAACGTGAACAGCGGCAGGTAGCAGAAGAACCGCCAGAAACCTTCGTCCTCGGCCATGTAGCCCACCGAGTAGATGTGGACCAGGAGCGACACCGACGTGACCACCAGCAGCATCACCGCCGCCAGCGGATCGATGTAGTAGCCAGCTTCCACTTTGAAGCTGCCCGAGACGATCCATTGGTAGAAGGCTCCGTCAATCGGCTCGCGGGCGCGTTCCCCCAAGGCCCACTCGGCGCCGGCGACGTACAGCGCCACGAGGAACGCGATCCCGACAGCCGCGATAGCTATCGCAGCCGTCAGCTTGCCGAGCTTCTTACCGAAGAGGCCATTGATCACGGCCGCCGCACATGGCGCGGCCGGGATCAGCCATAGGTAATCCGTCATCAGCCCTTCAGCAGGTTGAACTCGTCAACCATCAGGCTGTCTTTGTAGTGCCGCACCAGCGCGACGATGATGGCCAGGCCCACAGCGGCTTCGGCCGCGGCCACGACCAGCACGAAGAACACGAAGATCTGGCCGTTCACGTTCCCGAAATAGCGGCTGAAAGCAATCAGCTGCAGGTTGGTTGCATTGAGCATCAGCTCAATCGACATGAAGATGATGAGCAGGTTGCGGCGCAGGATCACGCCGGCCAGGCCGGTGACGAACAGCACCGCCGCCACCGCCAGCGGGTAATTAAGCGGGATGCTCATCCGTGGTGCGCCGTCACGGCCTCTTCGGGCTCGAGCCTGCCGCCTTCGCGGGCGCGGGTGAGCGCGTCGAACTCCTCGGCCTCGGCGACCCGCGCTTGCTCGTCGCGATCCTCAGCGCCTCGGCCGGCCAGGCCAATCGCGCCTACCAGGCCCACGGTCAGGACCAGCGAAGCCAGCTCGAAGGGCAGCAGGAAATTCGAGTACAGCTCCTGTCCCAGGTTCTGGACGCTGCCGATCTGGGCGGCCCGAGCGGCGCTGATGTTGGCTGCCGGCAGGCCGCTGACGTTGATGACGCCAAACGCCACGCCCAGCAGGCAGGCCAGCAGCAGAATGGCCACCGGGGCGGCGATCCCCGCCTGCCTCT
>DATGVV010000068.1:0-3418 GCA_035299885.1 Chloroflexota bacterium
CGGGCATACCGTGTTGGAAGTGAAGCTGGCCGCCCCACGATTTCAGCTCGTCGATCGAGAAGCCGGCCGCCTCCGCGATGTGGTCCAGCATGGAATGGACGGAATGGTCGGATTGGCCGCGCACCGAGATGCGCAGCGGCACGCGCTTCTCGCCGATCTCCTCGAAGCAGGTCAGGCGTGTGTCCGGCGCTACCGCGAACATGTACTGGTCATACGACGGAATGACGGTGATGACGCGCACCGGCTGCGGCTCTTTGTAGGGGCCGGCGCCGCGATAGGCAACAGTGAGCGGGCCAGAGGGATTGATGATCGCCAGATCAGCCTCGCCCCTGGCAACGGCGTCGATCCCTGAAGGTGTGTCGCTGGCAAACAGCCGGGCGCTCCAGTCGTGCTCGCCGCCCTGCTGGCGTAGGTACAGGATGGCCTGCCGCCAGGGCTTGTCCCTCAGAGCCACCAGCTCGGAGGCCACCTCCAACACGAGCTTGGACCGGGTCGTGACGGGCTCGGCGTGGTGCGGACGGGTGCGTTCCAAAGCGCCTGCAATGGTACTCGACTGGTCCCTTTGTCATTCCGAGCGAAGCGAGGAATCCGGGCTCAGGGCAACGGATGCCTCACGTTGTTCGGCATGACAAAAGGGGCACCGACGTATAGTTGCCGCATGATCGACGTGAAGCCGTCTCAGCAAGCTGCATCAAGCGAGAACGTGGAGACCATGCCCATCAAGGTCCGCAAGCTGGGCCATGCTGTGCTGGTGGTCAACGACATCGAGCGCACCACCAGGTTCTGGACCGAGATCATGGGCTTCAAGGTGTCCGACAGGAACGAGCAGGGCATGGTGTTCCTACGCTATGGCGGTGACCATCACACCATCGGTTTGGCCGAGGCGAAGGAAAAGGGGCCGCTGCCGGGTCGCGACCGTGCTGGGCTGAGCCACCTGGCCTTCGAAGTCGGCAGTATGGACGAGCTGTTTCACATCCGCGACTTCCTCAAGAAGAAGGGCGTGAAGATCACGTTCGAAGGCCGCAAGGGCCCTGGCAGCAACCCTGGCGTCGAGTTCCTCGATCCGGACGGCTACGGCATCGAACTCTACGCCTACATGGACCAGATCGGTTGGGACGGCAAAAGCCGCCCGCCCGAGCAGTGGCACCGGGTCAGCTCGCTCGAAGAGGTCGTGGCGAACCCTTTACCCTAGCTTCTGCAGCAACCGCAGGTCCACGTACTGCTCGGGTTTAGTGTTCTTGATCTCCGGCGTGCCGCCGGCCAGGAAGTCCATCATGCCCTGGATGCCAGGCAGCGTAGGCTGCAGCGACGGCTCCCACGGCGCCTGCGTCTTGTAAAACTCGTACGTCTTCTTCAGGATCTCGGGGTCAGTCTCCTTAGTCCGCTCGGAGATGATCTTCATGGCCGCGTCGGCCTGGGTGTTGTACGTCTGGATGGCCTCGCGGATGGCGAGGAGCATCGGCATCAGCGCCGGCGTGAGCGAGTCGATGCGGCTGCGCGGCATGACGATACCGACATTCTGGTAGGGCACGTCGAACGTATCCGCGATGACGTGGTAGCCGGCCTTCTCGGCGGTGAAGGCGAAGGGCGGCGACAGGATCGCGCCGTCCACCTGCTTCGAGCTCAGCGCCGCCCACTCCTTGTCGGTGCTGCCGATGCGCCGCAGCTGCACGTCGCTGGCTTTCAGCTTCAGCTTGGACAACGCGATCTGCATGCCGTAATCGTTCGGGAAATAGGGCTGGTCGGTGGCCAGCACCTTGCCCTTGAGGTCCTCCGCCGTCTTGATCGAGGGCCCGACGTACAGTGCAAACTGCGGGTGATTCATGATCGAGGCCACGTAGACCAGGTCCAGCTTGCCGTTCACGTTGGCCGTGATCACCGGCGCGGCGCTGACCTCCATGGCATTCACCTCGCCAGCCACCATCGCCGCGAACGCGGCCGGCGTCTGTTCCATGAACGGCATGCTCACGCTGAGGCCGCGCTTGGCGAAGGCGCCCGTCGCGTCGGCGATCCAGGGAATTGAGAACGACGCCGAGAGCGAGGCCGTAGCCATAGTCAGCTTGAGCGGCTCGCTGGCAGCTGGCTTGGCTTGCGCCGAAGCAGCCGCTGAGGCCGAAGCCGGCGCGGCGCTCGCGGCGCGGGCATCCTGCCCGCTCGCGGGCGAGACGCCCGCGCCACTAGAGCCGCCGCAGGCTGCCAGGAATAGCAGCGCCGCTGCAGCCGGGGCCTGGACGAGATGCTTATTCATGTGCGGCCTCCCGAAATGTTTGGAGCACTATACTGCACCACCACAGACTAGGAGTAACGACATGGCATTAGAGCTGGTTATCGACGCCGACGGACACTGCGCCGAACCGGTTGACGATCTCGTCAAGTGGCTGCCGGCGGATTACGCCCATCGCTGCCCGATCACGGTCACCGATCCCTCGGGACGCCGCCACACGATCATCGACGAGCGCCTGGCGGCGAAGTCTGGCGGACTAGGCTCGTCCGTTCACGGGCCGTTCGCGCCGCACATCGTGCCCAGCCGCGATGGCATGTCGGACCCCCACAAGCGGCTGCCGGACATGGACGAAGAGGGCATCGACGTGGCAATCGTCTTCGGCACGCCGTTGGCGCTGACCGTCAATGGCCTGCAGGATAAGGGGCTGGCCGCCGCCATCAGCCACGCCGTCAATCGCTGGCTGGTAGAGGAGTACCTGGCGGCGGATTGCAGGCGCCTCAAGGGCGTGGGCCTGATCCCCTGTCAGGACGCGCCCGCCGCGGTGAAGGAGCTGGAGTATCTGGCTCAGCACCGCAAGGATGGCATCGTCAGCGCCATGCTGCCTACCAACGTCTACGGCATCAACATGGGCGACCGCCGCTTCGATCCCATCTACGCCGCGGCCCAGGACGTCGGGCTGCCGCTGTCCGTCCACCCGCAGACGGGGCACGATGGCCAGTACGGCGTGTGGGGCGTGATGGGCGCGGGCACAGAGCGGATGGAGAAATACAGCTACGTCCACATGACGGCCTTCCCGTTCGAGCTAATGATCTCGCTGATGCACATGATCGGCGAGGGCGTGTTCGATCGCTTCCCACGGCTCAAGGTGGCCTACATGGAGGGTGGCGCCGGCTGGATCCCATTCTGGGCGGAGCGGTTAGACGAGCACCAGGGGAAGCTGCGCCCGCAATGGCCGGACCTGCAGCGCAGGCCATCCGAGATCATCGCCAGCGACCAGGTGGCCTTCACCTGCGAGCCGGAAGAGGCCACCCTGCCGGAGGTGCTGGAACACGTCGGCGAGACGCAGGTGATGTACGCGTCTGACTATGCCCATTGGGACTGCGAGTTCCCCGATTCCGTCCGCAAGCTGAGCCGCATCGCCGGCCTGAGCCCGGCGAAGCGTGCCAAGGTGCTCGGCGAGAACGCCAGCCGCTT
>DATGVV010000069.1:0-7483 GCA_035299885.1 Chloroflexota bacterium
CTGAAGCGGCTTGGCTTCACCGACGTCCGGGTCTGGCTGAACGCCGAGCCCACGCCCTTCGCCTCGCGCCAGGAGATGGCGGAGTTCACCCGCGTCTCATGCCTTGGGCCCTGGCTGGCGCGCTTGCCCGTCGGGCGCCACGACGAGCTGGTCCAGGCGGTGGCCGAGCGGCTGCACAACCTCGAGCTGGACTACGTCCGGCTCAACGTCATCGCCCGCCAAGCTGCCTAGCCTGCGTCGCCTATGATCGCGGGGCTATGAAGAACGGCCTGAAGTGGATGGACAGCGACATGCACCTCGCCGAGCCGTGGGATTTGTGGCAAGACTACGTCGAGCCCGAGCTGCGCGAGCGCGTCCCTGAGCTGACGGGCATCGAGGAGGGCCACAATCCACTCCTCCATGGCCCTCATAAAGACATCGTGGACATCCACAAGCTGAAGGTGGACGCCTTTACGCCCTACTTGCGGCCGGATGGCAAGTGCGTCGATCCCGAAGGCCAGCTGCGGGCTATGGATCGCGAGGGCATCGACGTCGCCATCCTGTATCCGACGATTGCCCTGGGCTCGCAGGGGCCGAACCCGCCCGGCGCCGCGGCCTCTCTGCGGCGAGCCTTCAACAGCTGGCTCCACGACTTCTGCGCCTACGACCCCTCGCGCCTGAAGATGAACGCCATGATCGCGGTCCACGACGTCGACTGCGCCGTGGAGGAGATAGCCCGTGCCAAACAGCTCGGGGCCGTCAGCTTCTTCATGGATCCGCGTCCCGATGATCCCGGCTACGACGATCCCTACTACGAACCGATCTGGGCCGAGGCCGAGCGCTTGGATGTCGCTATCGGCTTTCATGGTCCCGCGCAGCCCCAGGTGGTCGCCCGCTACAAGCATCACGCGGCCAACCACGCTTGGCTGCACACCAGCAGCCGCCCGGTCGGCCATATGTTCACGCTGATGGAGCTGCTGTACGGGGGTGTGCTGGAGCGGCATCCGCGGCTGCGCATCGTGTTCCTGGAGGCGGGCGCCACGTGGGTGCCGTTCTGGCTGTTCCGTCTAGAGGAGGAGTGGGAGAAGTTTCGGCTGGTGCATCCGGAATTGAGCGAGAACATGACCATGCCGCCGGTCGAGTATTGGAAACGGCAATGCTTCTGCTCGGTCGAGGTCGACGAGTGGACGCTGCAAGGCGTAGTGGTCACTATCGGCGACGACACGCTCGTGGTCTCGTCTGACTTCCCGCACTTCGACTGCGCGTTCCCGGAGGCTGGTGAGCGCTTCCTGGCGCTCGCCGGCGTGAGTCTGGAGTCCAAGCGCAAGATCTTGTGGGATAACTGCGCCCGGCTCTACAACCTCGACTGATCGCGCTTCATCGTCAAGGCTGCGCAGCCGCTGGCGCCCAGCGCCAGCCCGGCAGCCGCCACCATGGCGACTCGGAAGCCGCTCACGAACGAGCTGTCGATGGCCGCGCGGATCGCGCCCGTCGTCGCGGCGTCGAGCCCTCCCGGAATCTCGACCGCTGCCAGCTTGCCGCGCTGCTCGACCACGGCGCTCTGGACCTGGGCCGGCAGCTGCAGAGCGTCGATGCGCTGCTCCAGTCTGCTGTCGAACGCCAGCACGACAAACACGCCGAACACTGCCAGCGCGACGAGGCCCGAGGTGCGCGACACGGCGTTGTTGATGCCGGACGCGAGCCCCGCATGGGCCGGATCGACGGCGTTCATGACGGTGGTGCTCAGCGGCGCCACGCTGATCGCCATGCCCAGCCCCAGCACCAGCACCGCTGGGAAAAAGGTGGTCCAATAGCTCCCGCCGGTCCCCGGCAACGCGAACAGCGCATAGCCGGCGGCGGCAGCGATTGGCCCCACCATGAGCGGCAGCCTCGCGCCGTAGCGCGCCACCAGCCCGCCCGACCAGCGCGACAGCAGGAATATCAGCAGCACTAACGGCAGCAGCGCGGCGCCGGCGCCTTGCGGCGAATAGCCGTGGACCTGGATGAGATTGAAGGGCAGGAAGAACAGCGCGCCGCCCAGGCCGGCGTACAGCAGCAGCGTGAAGATGTTGGCGCCGCTGAAGGCCGCCGATCGGAACAGTCGCAGCGGCATCATCGGCTGAGGCACGCGAGCCTCCGCTAGCACGAACGCCGCCAGCAGCAGTGGGCCGGCCGCGAGGGAGGCGATCACATCCACGTGCCCGAAACCGGCCGACGACGCAGTCACCAGTCCGTACACGAGGCTGCCGAGTCCCAGCGTGGCCAGGGCGGCCCCGAGCAGGTCCAGCCTCTTGGGCGCGTCGCGGTCCTGGCTCTCCGGCACCCTGGCCGTGAGCAGCAGCGTGATGGCTGCGATGGGCACGTTGAGGAAGAAGGCGTAGCGCCACGATCCGGCCGCGATCAGCCAGCCGCCAAGGACCGGGCCGGCCGCGGAGGCCAGCGAGGTGAAGCCTGACCACGTCCCGATGGCCCGGCCGCGCTCCTCACCCTGGAACGAGGCGCTGATGATGGCCAGGCTCTCCGGCGCCATCAGCGCGCCGCCGATGCCCTGGACCGCGCGCGCGATGATCATCTGGGCCAGCGTTCTTGATAGTCCGCAGCCGGCCGACGCCGCGGTGAAGATGACGATGCCCACGACGAACATCCGGCGCCGTCCGAACAGATCGCCCATTGAGCCGCCCATCAGGATGAGCGCCGCGAGGAAGAGGCTGTAGGCCTCCATCACCCATTGGGTGCCGGCCACGCTCGCCCCCAGCTCGCTCTGGATGACGGGCAGGGCTACGTTCACCACTGTGCCGTCGATGAACACCATGCTGGAGCCCAGAATGGTGGCGCCCAGCACCCACGGCCGTACCGCGTCGGCACAGGCCGCATGCGCCTTCCCTGCTTGGATGACCGCCACATCGCAGGGCGGGCTGTAGATGTTGGCCATCGCGCCCGCCCAGCATAGCCGCTGGGGTGCGGCAATCTGCTGGAGAGAGATCGAGCCGTCGGCCGGGCCCGATAAAATCCGTTTCGTGCCCCAGAATGTCTTCGACACCTTGCGCGAGCGTGGGTTCGTGTACCAGGTGTCGGACGAGGCGGCCCTGCGAAAGGCGCTGGAGCGGCCGGTCACGCTCTACTGCGGGTTCGACCCGACCAACAGCAGCTTTCATGTGGGGAACCTCATGGGAATCATGCTGCTGGCCTGGTTCCAGCGCTTCGGCCACAAACCTATCGCCCTGATGGGCGGTGGCACGGCTCTCATCGGAGACCCTAGCGGCAAAACGACCACGCGCGCTGTCCTGGCGAAAGAGGAAATCGCGGCCAACTTGCCGAGCCTCCAGAAGCAGATGTCCCGCTACATCGATTTCGGCGGCGGCAAAGCTCTGATGCTCAACAACGCCGACTGGCTGACGAAGCTCAACTACATCGAGTTCCTGCGTGACGTCGGCCGCCATTTCACGGTCGCCCACATGCTTTCCGCCGAGGTCTACAAGACGCGCCTGGAATCCGGGCTCAACTTCGTCGAGTTCAACTACGTGCTGCTGCAGGCCTACGACTTCCTGCATCTCTACCGCGCGTACGGCTGCATCCTGCAGACTGGCGGCAGCGACCAATGGAGCAACATCCTGGCGGGCGCGGACCTCATCCGGCGCGAGGAGCGCGGCGAGGCCTTCGCCTTGGTCACGGAGCTGCTGAGCACCGCCTCCGGCGCCAAGATGGGCAAGACCGAAAAGGGCGCGGTCTGGCTCGATCCGGAGCGCACCTCGCCCTACGAGTACTACCAGTTCTGGATCAACACCGAAGACGCCGACGTCGAGAAGTTCCTCGCGCTGTTCACGTTCCTGCCGATGGACCGGGTGCGCGAGCTCGGCCGCCTGCAGGGCGCCGACCTACGCCAGGCCAAAGAGGTGCTGGCCTTCGAAGCGACCAAGATCAGCCACGGCGAGGGGGAGGCGCGCAAGGCGCGTGAGACCTCGCGGACGCTGTTCGCGGGCGAGGCCGCTTCGGCCGAAGCGGCGCCAGCCCATGCGGTCTCGCACACTCGGCTGAGTGAAGGCATTCCCGTCCATGAGCTGTTTGCCGATGCCTTCGGCAAGTCGCGGCGCGAGGCACTTCGGAACGCCGCGGCCGGCGGCTGCTACTTCGATGGCGAGCCTCTGCAGCCGGGCGAGACCGTGCACCATGAGGGCCTGCTCCGCTGGGGCAAGAAGGACTACCGGCGGCTGGTCGCCGTCTAGTTGGACGATCTCCTGGCGGCCGCCGCGGCGCTCGAGCATGAGACGCCGTTTTTGCTTGTGGATCTCGAGCGGGTACGGCAGAAGTACCGCCAGATCCGGCGCAGCGTCGAGGGAGTTCAGGTCTTCTACGCCATCAAGGCCAACGACCATCCGGCCATCCTGCGCGCGCTGGCCGCGGAGGGCTCGTGCTTCGAGGTGTCCTCGGTCGTCGAGCTCCAGGCGCTGCAGCAGCTCGACGTCCCGCCTGATTGCATCGCCTCCTTTAATCCCATCAAGACGCCAGGGTTCATCGCCGCCATGGGCGCCTACGGCTCGACGCTCATGGCCGTCGACTCGATGGAAGAGCTTGGCAAGTTGGCGCAGCACGCGCCCGAGGTCGAGGTTGCCGTGCGGCTCAACGTCGAGAACGAGGGCAGCGATTGGCCTCTGGACGACAAGTTCGGCGTCGAGCCCTACGAGGCGCTGCCGCTCCTGCGGCGGGCCCGCGATCTGGGCCTGAAAACGGCCGGCCTAACCTTCCACGTCGGCTCCCAGTGCCGCAACGCGCTGAGCTGGCGCAAGGCCATCGATCGCTGTGCTGGCGTCTGGCGCGAGGCCGCCGGCGAGGGCATCCAGCTGAGCGTGCTCAGCCTGGGCGGCGGCATCCCTGCCTGGCATGGCAAGCCCACGCCCAGCATCGAGGACATCGGCCAGGTGATCCGTCAGGCGTTGGCGGACACAAGCTTGGCGGACGCGGACGGCGTTCGGCTGATCATCGAGCCCGGTCGCGGCATCGTGGCCGAAGCTGCGGTCATGGTAGCCAGCGTCATCGCCAAGGCCACCCGAGCCGGCGTCGACTGGGTGTACATCGACGCTGGCGTGTTCAACGCGCTGATGGAGACCATCTGCGGCTTCAGCTACGAGATCAGCACGGCGAGCCAGCGCCCATCCCGCTCCGTCACCCTCGCCGGCCCGTCCTGCGACAGTGTAGATGTCATGTTCAGAGGCGTTGACCTCCCCGAGGTCGACATCGGCGACCACGTCTACATCCATAACGCGGGCGCCTACACCACCGTCTACGCGTCCTCCTTCAACGGCTTCCCCCCACCGGCGGTCTACGTCCTCAACGAATAGCGAAGTAGTCGCGGGCGGCTTGGGCGTCGCGGGCGATCGCGGCTCGGATTTCGTCGATGCCGGCGAACTTCTGCTCGCCGCGCAGGCGGTGCAGGAACTCCACCGCGATGGGCTGGCCGTAGAGGTCGCCCGAGAAGTCCAGCAGATGGCTCTCGATGGTCCGCGCGTTTTCGCCAAAGGTGGGCCGCAGACCGATGTTGACTACCGACTGGCGCTTCTCGCCTGAGACGTGGGTATAGGCCACATACACGCCGTCGGCCGGCACGGCCCAGCGCTGGGTCAGCCCCAGGTTCGCGGTGGGGAAGCCGATCAGCCGGCCGCGCTTGTCCCCCTCCACGACCGTGCCCCGGATCATAGGGAAGCGGCCCAGCAGCCGCGCCGCCGCGGCCACCTCGCCCTGCGTCATCAGCCTCCGAATGCGGCCGGCGCTCACTACCTCGCCATCGACAGTGAAGGCCTCGGCAACGGCGAAATCGAAGCCGTGCTGATCGGCATACGCGGCCAGTACGGTGCGCGTCCCATGCCGGTCGTGGCCCATGGCGAAGTCATGGCCCACCACCAGCTCGGCAACCACGGCCGCGTTCAGGATCTCGTCCATGAACGCTTCCGCGCTCATGTTCTTGACGTGCTCGTCGAAGTGCACGATGCACAGCTCGTCGATGCCGTGCGCTTCGATGAGCTCGATCTTCTGATCCAGGTCCGTCAGATACGGCGGTGGGTTGGGCGAGACGACCTCGGCCGGGTCTGGATCGAAGGTGATGGCCAGCGTGCCGGCCTGGTGCTGCTCAGCTTGCCGCATGAGCTGCCGGAACAGCGACTGGTGGCCCAGGTGCACGCCGTCAAAGGCCCCGATGGTCACCGCGAAACGGCGCCCTGGCGTCACGTCGGCGATCCGCCGGACTACGCGCACGTCAGCCGCTCGCGCCGAACACGATCTTCGGCCGGCCGTCGCGCAGAATGGCGACCTCTCGGCCTTGCTCGTCGAGCGCCAGCGCCTCACCTTCGGCGACGGGGACGGCGAGCCCGTTGCGCAGCCGTGCGGCCTCTGCGGCGTCTACGGCAAGCCGAGGCATGTGCGGCAGCGCCGCCGGGATGGGCATGACCTCATTCTCCCACGCACTGAGCCCCTCCAAACTGACAGCCTGCTCGATGCGGAAGGCGCCAACTGCCTCTCGGACGAGGCTTACCAGGTGGCCGCCCAAGTCATTGGCCAGCGAGCGGATGTACGTGCCTTTGCCGGACAGCACCCGAATCGAGGCCAGCGGGGGCTGCCATGAGACCAGCTCGATGCGCTCGATGTGCACCAGCCGCGGCTGGACGTCGACTGCCTGGCCTTTGCGCGCATAGTCGTACAGCGGCCGCCCCTCGCGCTTCAGGGCCGAAAACAGCGGCGGCGTCTGCCACACGTCGCCCTGGAAGCGCTCCAGCTCCAGCTGCTCGGGAATGGGCAGCTCCTCGATCACCTGGCCCTCGGCGTCGTAGGTGTCGGTGCGCTGGCCGAGCTTGATGCCGGCCAGGTACCCCTTGGGCGCGTCCTGGAGGTAGGAGATGATGCGCGTGGCCTGCCCCAGACAGACCAGCAGCACTCCTGTGGCGAGAGGGTCCAGCGTGCCCGCGTGGCCGACGCGACGCATGTCCGTCGCCTTCCGCACCCGCGCCACCACGTCAAACGACGTCAGGCCCTGTGGCTTGTTGACGTTCAAGACCCCGTTCATTCCCATGTCATCCTGAGGCCGTTGGGGCCGAAGGACCTCCCGCCGTAGCGGTAGCCGGGAAGGTCCTTCGCTTCGCTCAGGATGACATCAATCCTCCGGCGCGGGCGGCGGCAGGTTCTTGAGGATCCTGCTGACTTCGTCGGCGTAGGCCAGCGAGTGGTCGATATGCAGGTCCAGCTCTGGCGCGTAGCGCAGCCCGACTCGATGGCCCAGCTCGTGGCGCAAGAAGGCTTTGGCCGAGGTCAAGGCCTGCAGGGCGTGCTGCTCCGCTTCGGCCGAGCCGTAGACGCTCAGGAACACGCGAGCGCGGCGCAGATCGGGCGTGACGTGCACGGCCGTGATCGACACCAGCCCCTCGATGCGAGGGTCCTTAAGCTCCTGCTGGAGAATCTGCCCCAGCTCGTGGCGTATGAGGGACTGAACCCTCTCGGTGCGGCGGGACATGGGGCATCA
>DATGVV010000070.1:0-1590 GCA_035299885.1 Chloroflexota bacterium
CCGAAGGCGCGCGGCTGTGATTCATTCAGGTACAGCACGCCCACGCAGCCGGCTGTTGACTTCAGGGGCACCGCCAGAAACGCCCGGATGCCGGCCTGGCGCACGCCTGGATGCACTTCGGCGTGCTTGCTCGTGTCTTCCACCGCCAGCACCTGCCCGGTGCGGATGACTTGCGCGGTGAGCCCCTCCGGCCGCGGAGAGGCATCGATCAGCTCCACACCGGGCAGCGCCAGGCGCTCGCCAAAGCCGCCGAAGTCGCTGCGCACCAGGAAGATGCTGGCCGACTTGAGCCCGAGCGCCTTAGGCGCCTTCTCCACCACCGCCGTAAGCCGCTGCTCGAGCGAGCCCTCGATGAGCGATCGGGCGATCTCGGCCAGCTGCCTCAGCTGCTCGCTGGTCGAGCTCCCGCGCGCCATGGTCGCTTAAGCATGACCGGCCAGGTCGCTCCCTTGGCCCGGATGGGCTATGCGCTTTGCGGGGGCGTCAGGCTCACGCCATCCACGGCGTGGCGAACCCAGGCGCGAGCGGGGAGGCCGGTGTGTTCGCGATAGCGGGCGCTGAGCTCGTGGGCAAAGGGCTGGGCCTGGCCAGCTTCCACCAGGCTGACGGTGCAGCCGCCAAAGCCGGCGCCGGTAAGGCGGCTGCCGGCGCAGCCGGGCAGGCCGGCGGCCAGCTCCACCAGCAGGTCGAGCTCGAGCGAGCTGACCTCGTACAGATCGCGCAGGCTGGCGTGAGAGGCGTACATGAGCTGTCCGAGGCGCTGCTCGTCACCCTGTCGCAGGGCCGCCACGAAATCCAACACGCGCTGGTTTTCGGCTACGACGTGGCGCGCTCGCTTGGCGAGCGGCTCCGGCAGTTGGTCAAGCTGATCCAGCTTGGCATCTCGGAGGGCGGGCACGCCCAGGAGCCGGGTGGCCTCCTCGCAGGCGGCGCGGCGTTCGTTGTAGGCAGAATCGACAAGCTGGCGCCCCTTGGCGCTATCGCAGACTACGATCGCGAGATCCGCTGGCAGCGGCACCGGCTTCACGTCGAGCGATCGGCAGTCGATGAGCAGCGCATGCTCCGCCTTACCCAGGGCCACCGCCAGCTGGTCCATGATCCCGCAGCGGTTGTCGGCATACTCGATCTCCGCGCGCTGGCACAGCCGGGCCATGGCTACTGGCTGCCACTCGGCGTCATTGGCCGCGACCAGCGCCCGCGCAACCGCCAACTCCAGGGCCGCCGACGAGCTGAGCCCAGCACCAACCGGGATGTCGCTCTCGATTGCGCCTTCCATGCCCGCTGGCAGGCCAAGCAGATCGCGCACACCCTCGACGTAGCGCTGCCATCCCCTCTCCCGCCGCCGCGGGAGAGGGCTAGGGTGAGGGGACCTTGGCGCCGGCAACTCCACCATCTCTCCCGGAGCCTCGCGCGAGCGCAGCAGGACCCGTCCGTCTGCCCGCGGCTGGAACTTCAGTCTCAGCTCCAGGTCGATCGCCAGCGGCAAGACGAACCCGTCGTTGTAGTCGGTGTGCTCGCCAATCAGGTTCACGCGGCCGGGCGAGCGCACAACCATGTCCGGCATGTCAGAATCCTAAGCCTGTGGAGCCA
>DATGVV010000071.1:0-6455 GCA_035299885.1 Chloroflexota bacterium
TGGTGGTGCCCAAGCCACGTCGTCGAGCCTGCCGGCGGTAGACCGCCAGGCGCCGGTCAATGGTGGCCGGACTCACACCCAGCAGCGCCGTGCGATCCGTCGGGTTCAACCGCAGCACACCCTGCGCTTCCAACACCGGCACCACGTCAGCCAGCGCACCCTGCAGCCGTTTCCCGCAAATCCAGTTCAGGGCTTCGGCGATCGTCTTGAGCGCCGCTGTCACCGCCAGCCCATACCGCGGTGGCCGGCCGCGGCGCCGCTTCTTCGGCTTCGGCGGCCCATGCCGCAGCAGCCAGCTGGTGTACTTGGGGTGGTAGCCCCGTGGTCTCCACGAACTCCCGCAGCATGCGCCCCCGCTCGCTCTTGCTGGCCTTCACATACCGCCCCTGCAGCCGCGCTGCCAGCTCGTGCTTGCTGTCTCGTTTCACCCTCATACTCTCGGCTCCTTCGGTCAGGTGAGTTATGAGGCAACGTTCTTCCCTTGGTCAGATTCTTTTTGAGGCAATGCGCGGCCTTTACAAACAAGCAGTATTTGGCGTTTAATAACGCTGTTTCGCCTCTGTATGTCCAAAGAACTGCTGGTGGGTCTGCCTTTAACCGAGTCAGTGAAGTCAGGCGCTCTCTCGCCTGAAACAGCTGGCTTTCTGAGCTCCCAAGATTATGCGTGTCTGAGTCAACCAACGAATCGAGGCATCGCCTATGTCTTGAAGGTGCATGACTCAGATATTGCCAGTCTTACAGGCAGCCTGCCAATCTGGGTTCGGCGTGAGCTGTTTGAAACACCCTCGGCTCCAGTTATAAGAACGGTTGTAAGACTCTACGATAGGCCAAAAACGCCGCTCTGTCTGGAATCCTTTATCAACATCGCCGATAGCGTCCAACGGGCGGAATTCGCCAGCCTAGCGGCTCAAGAGCGGCTCTTATTTTTGTTCTACGACCAGCAATTGACGCTTCGGTTGAGAAAGTCGGTTCTCCGTGCTGAGGACCAACGCCGGGGCGCCACGGAGATCCTTCATGCCGCTTCAAAGCTTCTAACCACCATCTCATCCGAGCAATTCGACTTTGATAAAGCCAAGGCCGCCGTACTGGCGGCGACTGACATATGACTGAACAGGAGAAATCCAGTCCAATTGAACTGAGTAAGGCCAGGAAATCCCGGCAAAGACTCCGAGGCTCGAAGCGGTGGGATATCGACGCCGTCGCCTATCACCTACAAAGCGAGGCGAGCCAAGTCACTGATACCGCCTACGGGCAAGGGCTGCGTTTCCTTGTCGGGCTCGAGGCACCAGTCGCCAGCCTGGAACTGTACCCTGACTCGGGCAACGCCCGTATCAGTACGGCAGAGCTTCAACTCGAGCTGCACCGGCTGGCGATTCCTAAGGTACCCGAAGAAGACTTACCGCCGCATCGCGAAGCGGTCTTGCTTGAAGGCCTTGCGCCCAGCAAGATGCGGCTGTCACTCAGCGCCGAGGGTGCTATCACTCTGTTTCTGGAGCCCTCCGCTGAGCTCCCGCTGATTGAGTCGGATGCAGAGACCGCCAACGAGCCTAGCCCAGAAATCCCGGCCCCTCCAGCGGAGGCAAAGCAGGAGCGTGTGACCCTACAGGGACGAGTTGGCGCCGAACCAGTGTTCCGGACTACTGCCAAAGATAAGCTTGTTGCCCGATTCCCGCTCGCGGTCCACCACGCCGACGAAACCACCTGGCACCAGGTGGTGGTGTCCGGCGATCGCGCCAAACAGCTTCAAGGAACCATCCACAAGGGCGCAGCCATCGAAGTCGTTGGCTACCTCCATCAGAATGAACGCCAAGCCCGCGACGGTTCAAAGCGACTCGTAGAGGAGCTTTATGCCGTCGCCGTTCGAACGCCGTCAGGCTCCGCTGACCGTTAGGTCCGCTCGCCCGAACCGCTCCTCTTGCAGCCAGGGCAAGGGAGTCAAGGGGGAATTGCCCGCCGGCTGCCAGCTCTTCGGGGTGCCTCCTCGCCGTCCCCTATTGCGCACATTTTTTGACCGAACCAATTCTGTATCCACGGCGGTGCTTTTCTGGACGGCGAGGAGGTGGGGGGAGTGGCCGGCAAAACTGCTGTTTAGCAGCCATAGCTGCGGTGGCGGCCACTCCCCCCACCTGGCATCGCAGCTGAGCTCATTCCCCCTTGTCGCATGCCCGTAGGGCCAACCAATCCGTGCTCTCGAAACTCTAGAGGCTCGACTTCTAACCGAGACTCTAGTCCTATAAGTCAGCCTTGAGGACATACTGTCCTCGTACACTTTCCTTCCTCAAACAATTTCAAAACCGCTGCCGAAGGCAGAGACTTCGTATTCTTCTCCTTTGTATTCTTCATCTATATATTATTGGTGCCGCAAAACACCAGACTTTATCGCACTGCATCAAGTCAAAGTCGAAAATCTCTGAATCCACTATGTGGGAATCTAAAGGTCCAGATATGGGAATCTTGATTCCCCACATATGGGAATCAGCTTCACTGACGACGCTTCTTTGCAGTAACGGTGTGATTAAGGATGTAAAGGTTAGTCTTGCCTTGCCCCCTTCGCTGAATCTCGATCCAGCCATGGTCCTGCAGCTCCAGCACTGCACGATTAACAACTGATTTGGATATGCCTATCTCCTCGGCCATCCGCTCCTGACCTGGAAACACCAGGTTGTTGTGCCAGGCATAGCTCAGCAGTTTGCTGTAGACGACCTTGGCGGCAAAGCTCAGCTCCAAGTTGTTCAGCAGAAGATTCGGAAGCTGCGTGAAGCCGCCGGCGGAAACCTGATCGAACCCTTTCAAGACAATATTTTGGGCCTCTCTAAAGGCTCCGAGATTCGCTAGCTTCTCCATCGTCGGTAGTGGTGATGTTGGGATGTTCGTCCGTTCGTTCGGTCGATCGTTCGCTGCTGATGAGCTTGTCGAGCGCCTCCTGGGCCAGCTCACCTATTTGCACCCTCTTACCTGACAGCCGCTCCCTTGCCAGGCCGATCTCGCGCAATGAGAGGAGCTGGTCCTCGTAGACGTCGAAGCTGTGGCGAACCTTCGTCCTCGACTTCAATCGTTCCGGAGGGTCGAACGACCGGACGTTCGTCCGTTCGCCTGATCGTCAGACCCCAACGCATGGCCTTCAACGCTCTGGCGCCCCCGAGCCGCTTCGAAAGCGCCACAGTAAGGATGTCCTGGGTCGGCGCGATGTTGAAGCGACGGATCAGTAGCGGTTGGACTTCGGGGAGCGGCTGTGCGTGGAAACGTGTTTCGGAGAACTCCGGCGCAGAAAGCCCAAATCGGCCACACATCCAGGAAAGGATACGTTCAGACGGGATGCGGATAGGTCTGGTTTTGGTGGTGAAGCGTGCCCGCTTAGCGTGTTTGTCCTCTAAGAGAGGTTAGGTGAAGTACGCACGCGGAACGGCGAAGATCGGCGGGGCCGCACCTACATCGCCCCTTGGGCTGTCACGAGCGAATAGAAGGCTGGGCTAGCGGCAAAGGCCACAGCCAAGAACAACATCGCTGCCGACACTGCACGCGCTATCCATAGGCCGCCTGGAAGTGTCTTCTCCGCCAAGATCACTAGTGCCAGTACCGCCATCCAGCCAATGTTCATGACGCCGACAGCGAACAGCAACACCATCAGCCCAGCGCAGCAGCCCAGACACCAACAGCCGTGCTGGAGCCCCATGCGTACGGCGCCAACAAAGCCTGAGTGCCAGTGATTCATGACAAACGCCAGCGGGGACCGGCAGTGCCGCAGGCAAACGTTCTTCAAGGGAGAAAGCTGGTACAGCGCTGCCGCCAGAATGAGCCCGATGGCGACCTGCCGGCCCAGGCTGCCCATCTCGGTCATCGAGATGGCACTACCGTGCGCCACGGCATAGGCCAGGTAGGCGACGATACCGGCCGCCGACCAGAGGATGAGATACCCTCCCACGAACCCGACCGGCTTACTGCCAGCCATTCGGCTGTAAAGCCTGAACATCGGCAGCGCGGCGGGCAGCATCATGGCGGCCATCATCAGCACCCAGACGCCATAAAAAATGGTGCCGTCAATTGCTGTGGCCTCCATGTCGGACGTAGCCATACCGCCTGTGACCACTACTGTGCTGATCCAGGCGGCAGCGCTCAGGATCAGGATTGAGACGGTTAGCCAGATCGTTCGCTGGCCAACTGCGCCAACCACCGGCGCAGTTGCGGTTTCGGTCTCAGGCACTCCAGTTGAAGGGTGCGAAGTGGCCGTTATTGCGTCCACTGTCGTCGTCCCAGTTCAGACCGAAGGCGTGCAGATGGCTGCGCACTGATTTGGCCAGCGCTAGGCGGGTATTGGCCGGATGGCCCACGTTGTCGAGGTACATGGGCTCGTTGGTGTTTGCGCAGGCTGGCCCTTAATCGCCTGATCGATCAAACCGGGCACCGAGTTGGACCAGTCCATACCGTCATGTTTGAACTCGATGGGCTTAGCCTCCACACCCGCCACCTTGCCGATAAGTGGTGCCAAATGCGACATGGGACCGCCGGCCTGGCCGCTGGCGATCGCCGTCAGAGCATCGCGTTGGGCCTGATCGCCACGCTCATCGACGATGACGCCAACCGTCCAGTTGCCGTCGGCCATCGCGCCGGGCGTGAGGCCAGCCACGACGAAATTGAGGCCGTCGAGGTTGGTCCCGTTGAAATGGCCCTGCTCGACTTGAAAGGCAAGTGCAAAGGTGCAACTGCCCTTGGTTGGACGAGCGGTGAGACCACTGCTGGGGCAGGGACAGAGGAAATCGCAACTGCAGCTCTCAAAGTACTGTCCGCGGACCTCCCAGTTGGCCATGGCCGTCTCCTAGCACGTGATGCCGCTAACTTTGCGCTGGCTGGTGCCTGCTGTCAAGTGAGCTACCAGGCTCGCGGTTGCGCGGAACCCACTGGAGTGAGACGCCAAATCGCGATTTGGCGAAGAACGCACCTTACGCCTCAAGGCTGAGAAGCGAATAAAGATTCGCCCTGGAATGCGTCTGCGCGTTCCGCGTGCAATGTCACTGCGCCTTGTGCGTATACTCTGATCGCAGAGGGGAGTAGCCCCAGGGACTTTCCGGTCCCCACCGGAGCGCTCGTCAGCACGGCCCACCGTGAGGTGAGCCCGGGCGCCCGATCCGCTGTGATGCGGATGGCAAGACCTCGCGAATACTGGAGCCTTTCGTTAGCAGGTGGCCGGGCGGATGGCTTCAAGCGAGGTGCCGCAATGAAACGCATCTGGTCCCTGCTTCGCTCCCGTGGGCTGCCGGCAGGCCCTGAGGGTAGCCGGCCCGGCTGGTTCTATGCCGTGGCCGTGGCCGCTGTGACTCTGGCGGCGGTTGGCACGCTGTTGAGCTGGTGCGCCACGGTCGAGCGTCTTGTCGACTGAGGCGTCTTGAACGCCCTGCTCGATGCTCCTGAGCTCGAGACGGCGCTGGACCTCCTGGGTGCCAGCTTCGACCGTTTCGGATATGTAATCACGTTCGTCGGCTCCCTGCTGGAGAACACGGTACTGCTCGGCATGTTCCTGCCGGGCGCCGCCTTCCTGCTGTTGGCTTCGGCCTACGCTCGCGGAGGGCTACTGCTGTGGCCGGCGGTCATGGGGCTGGGCTGGGCCGGAATGGTGCTCGGCAACGCCTTCAATTTCTGGCTGGGACGCACGGCCTTCCTTCCCTTGGCGAGCCGTTTCGACATTCTGCACTTCAACGAGAACGCGGCCAAGGCGCGCGGGCTGCTGAACAGACGAGGACTATGGGCCATCGTGGTCAGCCACCTGTTCGGCCCGATGCGATGCTTCGTAGCTATCACGGCCGGAACCGCCGGTTTCTCCTTCGGCCGCTTCTTGCTGTTTGAGGCTTTTGCGGCGCTGGTCTGGAACATCGTCTACTGCAGCCTCGGCTACTTCGCGGCCGCGCACTTGGACACCGTTCGACTCGTTTTCCAGCGGCTGGGCTTGGCGGCCTTCGCGTTGATTGCTGCGGCATTGCTCAGTCTGGGGCTGCTGCGGCTGCTCCGCCGGACGTCTTCCGAGGCCGCCAGATGACTGTGGCGATGCTTCTCGGGAGCGTGGTCGTGTTGGTCCTGGCGGCCGAGCTGTTCACCAATGCCGTCGAGTGGTTGGGTCACCGGCTCAAGCTCAGTGACGGAGCTGTGGGAAGCATCCTGGCCGCGGTGGGCACCGCACTACCTGAGACGTTGATCCCGCTCGTCGCCATTATCGGTGGTGGCGCGGGCAGCCACACGATTGGCGTGGGCGCCATCCTGGGCGCACCCTTCATGTTGTCCACGCTGGCACTGTTCCTGTCGGGAATGGCCACGCTGGCGTTCCGCGGCGTGCGCCATGCGCAGCTGACAGCGGACGCAACGACAGTGCGGCGAGATCTCGGCTGGTTCCTGGCGATGTTCTCCAGCTTGCTGCTTGGGACGGCCGTCCCGCCCGGGTGGCCGCGGGGTGTGCTCGCTGCCGGCCT
>DATGVV010000072.1:0-5492 GCA_035299885.1 Chloroflexota bacterium
TTCACTATCGGTCGTCAAGGGTATTTAGCCTTGGAGGGTGGTCCCCCCAGCTTCCCACTGGATTCCTCGTGTCCCGTGGTACTCGCGCACGCACCGCCGGCAGACCGAAACCTTCCCCTACGGGGCTCTCACCCCCTCTGGCCGCCCGTTCCAGGGTCGTTCAGGTCGGCTTCGGTTTTCTCCAACTGCCGCCGCGGAGGGCCACCTCGCGGCCGGTGCGGCTGTCAACCCCGCGCATCCAACCCGTGGCCGGTATCACGGATGCGTCGGTTTGGGCTCCCTCCCCGTTCGCTCGCCACTACTTGGGGAATCTCGGTTGATGTCTCTTCCTCCGGGTACTGAGATGTTTCAGTTCCCCGACTGGCCTCTGCCCCTCTTCACGAGGGGAGTCGCCCGGCATGACCCGGGCGGGGTTGCCCCATTCGGACATCGGCGGCTCAACGCTTGCTAGCAGCTCCCCGCCGCTTCTCGCAGCTAACCACGTCCTTCTTCGGCCCTTGACGCCATAGGCATCCACCATGCACCCTGCACACCTTCTACCTTCTCCAGTGCTTCCCAGCCCCCTTCACAAGGGGCTCGCACAGTTAGGTGTCTTCAGGTTCTTTTCGTGATCAGATTGCCTTCTTGTTACCCTATGCGGTTTTTAAGGTGCGATCCCCCTGGTTGGAGGCGACAAAAAAGGCTTGGGCGCTCACACCCAAGCCTGACAAAATCAGGTTCCGCGGATGCGGGCTCCCTAGGCCGGAACTCCAAACAGCGTCGTGATTTTGTCGGGTCTCCTCACAAAAGGGGATTAAGCAGTGTCGAGTATACCAACGACCGGCTTCGTGTCAAGCGCTTTTGGGGCCGGATCAGGCGACCCAGTAGCTCAGCGCGTGCATCACCAGGAACAGCCCCTGGATGAGCGCCAGGCTGCAGACGAGAGGCACCGTCAGCCTGCTGAGCCGGGACCCCTGCAGCAGCAGACCGGCGGTGATGAACACCGGGAAAGCGAGCAGCAGGTAGCGAGAGTAGGACATGAATGTGCCGCTCAGCACGTTGAGCAGGCCGACGGCGACGCCGAAGACGGCCAGCGCAGGATGGACGCGCCGGAACATCGGCGGCAGGAGCAGCAGGAATACCAGGAACAGCGCCCGGTCGATGGCTGAGTTGGTAAAGCCGTGGAGGGCCAGCGGCCATTCGCCGAGGGCTCGCGCCAGGTCGGCAGGATGGAGCACATAGGTGAGCGAATGGGCGGAGACGTAATTCTTCATGGCCTCGAACATCTCGAAGGCGTTGCCGGTGGCCGCCCGCATATAGGCCAGGTAGGCCGCCGCGCCGAGCAGCGGCGAAAGCACCAGGGCTGCCTGGCTGGCTTCGAAGCGCGCCAGCGCGGCCGCTAACGGGCGGCGCCCCAGCCCGAGCACCTCGAATGCGTAGTGCACGGCGAAGGGAACAAGTATCAGCACGCCCTCGGGCCGCGCCAGCGGCAGCACCGCGGCCGGCAGCGCGGCCCAGGCCAGGCCGCGCCGGAACAGCAGGTAGAAGAAGCTTGCCGCCAGCAGCAGGAACAGCGACTCGGTGTAGATCAGCGAGAAAAAGAAGGCGGTCGGAAACGCGAGGTAGAGCAGGAGCGTGCTGTCCGCTGCCCCGCGGCCGTGGAGCTCCGAAACGAGCCTGTACAGGAAGTAGACGCCGAGGAGCGAGGCTACGTTGGACACGACGAGCCCGGCCACTAGGGTGCTGTGGAAGATTGGCGCCGTTAGATGTATGAGCAGGGGCAGGAGGGGAAAAAAGGCGTTCGACATCTGGCCGGCGTGGTAGCCACTCTCGCTCAAGTAGAGGTAGTGCTGGGCGTCCCAGGTACTGAAGGCCGTGGCCAGCGAAACAACGCGCCGGGCCGGATCGACGAAGTTGATCTCGAAGTTCGGGGTGGAGAAGGGCAGGAGCTCATAGGCCAGGAAGACGACTAGCAGGACGGCTAGCTTGCCCAGGAGGATGGCCGGGACGATGTAGGTGCGGCGCTCGTCTTGTACGGAGCTCCAGGCTCCCTCACCCTCGCCCTCTCCCGGTCCTGCGGACGGCGAATTGGCGGGAGAGGGAATCGTCGTGCTCAATGCAATGGCGGGATGAGGTCGCCGTGTTCGGTCAGAAGCTCATCGACCATGGCGGCGATCTCGTCGAGCGTCAGCTCAGAGGCGGCGTGTGGGTCCAGAAAGGCCGCCTGGTACACGTGATCGCGGCGGTGAGTAACGGCCGCCTCCACGGCCAGCTCCTGGACGTTGACGTTGGTGCGCATCAGGCCGGCCAGCTGAGGCGGCAGGCTGCCGATGGCAGTCGGCGTCAGGCCCAAGCCGTCCACAGCGCAGGGCAGCTCCACGGCGCAGCCTGAGGGCAGGTTATCGATGAGGCTGTGGTTCGCGACATTGCCGTAGACCACGCGCGGCGTATTGGTCTCGATCGAGTGGATGATCAATGGGCCGAACTCGCCGCTGAGGGAATCGGACACGTCGACGCTGCCGCCGTTTTCCATTTCCTTATGAAATGACTCCCACCAAGCGTTGTACGACTCGCAGCGGCGGATGTATTCGTCGATGGGGATGGAGAACTGATCGATGAATTCCGGGTGGTCCTTCTTAATGAAGTAGGGCAGGTACTCGGAGAAGTGTTCGCTGGACTCCGAGACGAAGTAGCCGAAGCGGCGCAATCCTTCGAAGCGGACGGGGTCCTTGGCTCGGATTTCGGGGTCCTCCATGGCCTGGCGCAGCCGCGGGTAGAGGTCCTCGCCATTGCGGCGCAGCTCGAGAAAAAAGGCGAAATGGTTGATCCCGGCGGCGCGGTAGCGCAGCTCCTCCCAGGGCACGTCCATGTAGCTTGACAGCTGCCAGGCGGTGTTGGGAATACTGTGGCATAGGCCCACGGATTTGACGCCTGACAGACGCGAAGCGCCCCAGACCAGCATGGCCATGGGGTTGGTGTAGTTCAGCAGCCAGGCTTCGGGCGCCAGCTCCTCCATGTCGCGCAGGATGCCCTCGAGTACGGGCATGGTGCGCAGGCAGCGCATGATGCCGCCGATGCCGGTGGTGTCGGCGATGGTCTGCTTCAGGCCGAACCTCTTGGGCACGTTGAAGTCGGTGAGCGTGGCCTCGAACCCGCCCACCTGGATGGTGTTGACGACGTAGTCGGCGCCCTTTATCGCCTCCCGGCGATCGACGGTGGCGATGACCTGCTTTTCGTCGCCGCCCTTCTCGCGGACGACCTGGCGGACGATGTGATCGGCCACCTTGAGACGCTCGGGGTCGATGTCCATGAGGGCGATACGGCTGTCGCGCAGCTCCGGGAAGAGAAAGATGTCCGTGATGAGGTTCTGAGTGAAGACGACGCTGCCGGCGCCGATCAGCGCAATGGTGGCCATCGGACGAATTATGATGGCGCGGCTAACGCTGCTTCGTGTGTGAGGCGGTGACGGTGCTGGCGATCCCGCCGCGGACGTTGAACTCGCCTACAACAGTAATGGAACGCGGGTCCAGGGCGGCGACGAGTTCGTTGAGGATCAAGTTGGTCACGTCTTCGAAGAAGTGACCCTCGTCGCGGAAGGACCAGATGTAGAGCTTGAGCGACTTGAGCTCGACGCATTTCTGATCGGGCACGTAGCGGATGCGGATAGTGCCGAAGTCGGGCTGGCCGGTAATGGGGCACACGGCGGTGTATTCGGGGCAGACGTGCTCGATCTCGTAATCCCGGTTGGGGTGCGGGTTGGGGAAGGTGTCCAGCTGCTTAGTGGGCTGTGTGGGCAAGCTCGATCTCCTCTCGGACGTACGGGTCGGTTTCAGATTGCCGGGCCTGATCCAGCGTTTCGCTCGCGCCGAGCTGGCCCAATGCCCAGGCGGCGTGGCCGCGGACCAGGGGCTCGGGGTCGTGCAGCAGGGCCTCCGTCAGGGGACGGACGGCAGCAGGCGAGCCGGAGTTGCCAAGGGCCACACACACGTTGCGCAGCAGGCCGCGGCGCTGGGTGCGCATGATCGCGCTGTGGCGGAAACGCTGCCGAAACTCGTCCTCGTCCAGCTTGAGCAGGTCCGCAAGGTCTCGAAGACTGAGACGGGGTTCCCTCACCCTAGCCCTCTCCCGGTCCTGCGGACGGCGAATTGGCGGGAGAGGGGATTGGCTGGCGAAGGCGAACTCGGCATGGTACACGGGCTGAGCTTGGGCGTTGACCGGGCAGACGTCCTGACAGAGATCGCAGCCAAAGATGTAGCCGCCCAGCTTGGGCCGCAGATCGCGGGGAATGGGGCCGCGCAGCTCGATGGTGAGAAATGAGATGCAGCGGTTGTTGTCGACCACGTAGGGAGCGACGATGGCGCCGGTGGGGCAGACGTCCAGGCAGGCGTGACACTGCCCGCAGTTCTGGCGCCTGGGAGCGTCGGGCTCGAGCTCCAACGTAGTCACCAGCTCAGCCAGGAACAGCCAGCTGCCGAAGGTGGTGTTGAGCAGGTTGGTGTTCTTGCCGTACCAGCCCAAGCCAGCCCGAACGGCCGCGGCCCGATCGACGATGCGGCCAGTGTCAACGAAGGTGCGAAACTCGAACTCACCGAGCTCCTCGGCCAGGCGGCGCTGAAGCGTCTTGAGCCGGGCGCGAATGACCTCGTGGTAGTCCTGGCCCCAGGCGTAGCGAGCGATGACGCCGGCTGGTCCTTCGCCGGTGTCGTAGCACAGGCCGAGCGAGATGATGGACTTGGCCTCAGGCAGCAGCGCCCGAGGGTTGCTAGCCACCTCGGCGCGAGCGCGGGTGAACCATGGCAGACCATCGAACAGGCCGGCATCGATGCGATGGGCCAGCGCCTGGCGCTCGCGCTCGAAGGGCTCGACGCCGGCGATGCAGACGAGGTCGAACCCGGCCTCGAGCGCCAGCTCCTTCACTCGAGCGGAATCCATGATCGTAAGCATGGCAGTTGGTTCCGCTGCTGGCATATAGTTTGCGTTTCGCTGCGCGGAAGGACGAGACTCAAGCATGTTCGTCGAGGAAGTCAAAGCGTTCTTCGAGAAGTTCGGCAAAGACTGGGGCATGAACCTGTGCTCGCTGCTGGCCTATAACTTTCTCGGCGCGATGTTCCCGCTGCTGCTGGGCATCCTGGCCCTGGGGGCACTGTTCCTGCCGCCGGCATTGGTCCAGCAGATCGGGACAGGGTTGAACGGGGCGATCCCCGCCGCCGCCAACGGTCAGAACGGCCTCAACCTGGACTTCAACACGGTGCTGGACAACTTCCGCAAGGCGTCCGGGCTAGCCGCCGTCATCAGCTTCCTGGCGCTGCTGTGGACGGGCTCCAGCCTGTTTGGGGTGATGGAGAACTGCTTCAGCATCATCTACCGCACCAAGGACCGTGACTTCATCTGGCAGAAGATGATGTCAATCGCGATGATCATCATCTTCGCGATCTTCACCCCGCTGTCGTTCGTGGCCTCAAGCATCAGCGGCTCTTACCAGCAGCTGGCGAAGAACCTGGGCGACCTGCCCG
>DATGVV010000073.1:0-6151 GCA_035299885.1 Chloroflexota bacterium
AATCAGGCAAATTTTTACAAGCAGCAGGGCACGCTTACGGGCGCTGTCCCCGACGTGCGCCAGTACGTCGATCAGCGTTTTGCCGAGGCGGCCGTGCGGCAACTGGGCAAACGCTGAGCGAGAGGCAAGCCATCTCGCGGCAAGTACCAGAAGGGCGCCTGGCGGCCGATAGGGCGCTTTCCAGCTTCGACGAGGTGCTGCTCGGTTTTGACCGCGAGACCGCCGTGGCTGAGGCGCAGCGCGGGCCGGATCTGTCCTATGCCCAAGCCACAGCCGCCTGTCCCTGGCACGTAGACATCGATGGGTTGGTCGGAGCCCTGGCCGCCGGCGACTTCGACACCGCCGCGGAGGCGGTCCGAAGTGGTCATCCCTGGGGCAGCATTCTGGGCCGCTGCTGCCACCGTTTCTGCCAGGCGGCCATGGCTTCGGCCTATCCGCCCGGCGTCGAGCCCCTGAACCTGCGTTCGCTGGAACGGGCAGCGGCGGACTTCGGCCGGCACGTGCCGCCCAAGTTCGATGCCCCACCATCTGGCAAGCGCGCGGCTGTCGTTGGCGCCGGCTCAGGCGGGCTGGCCACGGCTCTGGGACTGCTCCGCCGCGGCCATCAGGTGACGCTGGTGGACGGTCTGCCGGACATCGGCGGCATGCTGCTGGCCGGCTATCCGAACTTCCGCATGCCGCGCGAGGTTTTGAGGCGCGAGCTGCCGCTGGCCAGTCCGCTGCTGAAGCTCCGCCTCAACGAGCACGTCGACCACGACCGGCTGGACCAGCTTCTCGCTGAGTACGATGCCGTCTGCCTGGCCATCGGCTTCTTCCGGCCGGCGACGGCGCGAATTCCGGGTGACGACCTGGCGGGCGTCTATGATGGCCTCACCTTCCTGAACAGCGTTGCCCTGGGCGAGCGGCCGCCGGTGGGCGATGCCGTGGCGGTCCTAGGGGCCGGATTCACCGCCCAGGACGTGGCCCGCACCGTCCGTCGATTGGGTGCGCAGGTGCACGTCCTGTACCGGCGCGGACCGGAACAGCTGCCGGTGCACGCCTTTCAACGGGACAGGTTCATTGCGCTCATGCAGCGGGAGGAGGTGCCGTACACGTTCTTCGTTGAGCCGCTGCGCGTACTTGGCGAGAACGGCCGGGTGGCGGCTTTGGAATGCAGGCGCACACGCCTCGGTCCGCCGGACGAGAGCGGCCGGCCCAGACCGGAGCCGGCGGATGAGCCGCCGTTCCAGCTGCCGGTAAGCGCGGTCATCAAGGCTTTCGGCCAGCAGCCCGATTACTCGCTGCTGCCAGCCGGCGTGCGCCTGGACGGTCGCTTCGTCGTGAACGAGGACTATCGCAGCACGCGGCCCGGCCTGTTCGTGGCGGGCGATATCGCCGGCGACGTCGGCAACGACGGCGCCTTCTTCGGCGGCCTTCAGGCAGCCGAGCATATGCATGGCTTCATGATGGGCAGTTACGACTGGCCGGCCATCAATCACGACAAACGAATGCAGGCTCGCCGGCCCGGCAAGGAATTGGAAGAATGACCATACAATCCGGAGCCATGGGCAGCATTCCGACGTTCTCGTTAGCCGAGCGCGACCGGCGCTGGACACGCGTCCGCGACGTCATGGGCCGAGCCGGCCTGGACGCCATCATCGGCCTGCCCAACAGCAGCCATTGGGACCAGTTCCAGGCGGACGTGCGCTACCTGACGCAGATTGGCGGCAACTGCACCGAGGCCGCGGTGGTGTTTCCAGTGGAAGGTGAGGTTACCGCCGTCCTGCGGAGCGAGACCGACATCGCCTGGTGGTCGCTGCAACAGGATTGGGTGAGCGACCTTCGGCCGTCGCGCCGTGCTTTCGGCTTGCCCATCGGCGAGCGGCTCCACGAGCTGGGCCTGACCCGCGGCCGCATCGGTGTGAGCGGGCTCGAGGGCATGGTCCGGGCGCCTGAAGGCGTGGTCCCTTGGACGCTGCTGGAGCGCCTGCGCCAGCAGCTCCCGGAAGCCACCTTCGTGAACGCGACAGTGGCCATGCAGCAGGCGCGGACGGTGAAGAGCTCTGAGGAGGTCGAGTTCGTGCGGAAGGCATCCGCCCTGGCCGAAGCGGCCGTGGATCGGATGCTGGAGCTGGCGCGTCCCGGCGTGCCCGAGCGGCGCATCTACGGCGCGATGATCGAGTCGATGATCAGCGGCGGCGGTGAAATGCCAACCATGATCCTGTGGGGCGCTGGGCGGCGGCCGCCGTGGCCACACCGCATGCTGACCGACCGCAGCTTGCAGCAGGGCGACATCGTCAACAACGAGGTCGAAGCCCGCTGGGCGGGTTACATCGGCCAGGTCGTCGCGCCGTTCAGCCTCGGCCCCGTCGACCCCACCAGCAAGCGCGTCTTCGACGCCTCAGTCCGGATTTTCGAAGATCTGCGCAGCTTCATGAGACCCGGCGTTCGCTTCGTCGACATCCACCGGCGCTACGTCAGCCAGGTGCAGGCCGCCGGTTTCGAGCCCGGAGCCGCGTTGATGCACGGCCGCGGCCTGGGCGACGACTTTCCGCTGATGTGGGGCCACCGGCCGGTCGAAGACGAGTCGCTGGCTCTCGAGGAAGGCATGGTGTTTATCCTCAAGCCGGCGGCGTTTCCGCAGGGCGGGGCGGACACCCTAGTCGAGGATGGCGAGGTTGTCGAACTCGCGCTGCGGGCTGGAGACACAGTGGTCGTTACCGCCGAGGGCGCTCAACGCCTTGGCAAGCGCCCGCTCGAGCTGCTCGAGCTGTAGGAGCTTTCTCAACCGCAGACTAGCTCGACGTAGTTGCCGCCGGGATCCCGCAAGAACAGCCGGCTTCCTTCTCGTTCGAAGGCCAAATCCTGGCTGGCGAAGTGGGCCGCCGCCTGCTGCGCAGGAACGTCGCTGTCTAGGATCAGGCGAGGAGTCCCCCACTGCTGGTCTGGCGGCGGCTCCTGGCGGTGCTCGGTGGCCAGAATGAGCCCGACAAGGCCTTCTCCAAAGCGGACAAAGGTTTGCATGTTGGGCCGGGCGATGCGCAGTTTGTCCCAGTAGCGCACGTCGAAGCGCCGCGTCCAGGGAGCACAAGGATCGCGTCCTTCAGCCCAGGCCGCGGCCTCGGCATAATCGTCCATCGCCCAGCCATGGCAATAGTCAACGGCGCCACCCAGCGTCCTGGCGTAGAACAGCTCGGCAAGCTCCAGGTCGTGAAGCTCGATGCAGGCGTGGTGCAGCAGCAAGGGCTCGTTCGTAGACGGGGCGAGCTGCACGCGGTTGCCCGAAGGATCGAGCACGTAAGCGTTGACCGAGCGCTCGGCGGGGTGGTCTTCGCGCCACTCGCTGACTTCGTGGCCCGCCTCTCTTAGCTGGCGGACCACATCGGGCAGCCGGCGAGCGTCCACATAGTACGCCTGGTGCTGGCCGCTGAGGGTCAACGTATGCGGCCGGGCCCGCTCCACCAGCTCGAGCCAATGCTGCCCGCGGCAATAGGTGAGCGAGTGTTTTCCTTGCCGCCAGCCTGATCCCGCATCCCCAAAGACCTGCGCGTAAAACGTCCTGGCGGCGTCGACGTCCTCAACCTCGAGGACAATCCCGCAGAGACGAGGCTGACCTGGCAGCGGCTGTCGCTCCAGCGCCGACTCAATTGGCGTACGCTGGACCGCCTTGGCGCCGGCCGGCAGCACTAGCCTTCGGCGAGCGTCACCGGGTTGTACACCCGGTTTTCGTCGCGCCGCCAGCAGATCTCCAGGAAATTGCCGCCAGGATCCTTGAAGTACGCGGACTGGCCCAAAGGCCCCTTCTCGGGGTGGTCGCTCGGCCCCTGAAACGAAACGTTGTGCCGCTTCAAGCGCTCGAGAATCTCATCAAACTCGTCCCGCGAAACGGCAAACCCATGGCGAAAACCATTGGTGCCGCGGTACTGATCGTCGGGTGGCATCGGCATCCGATCCTTGGGCAGCATCAAAGCGAACAAGAAGTCGCCCAGGACCATGCTGCTGTGCACGGAACGCCCACGGCGGGCATCGTCCGTGTTGAAGTTAACGCGATTCACGACCCGTGCTCCGAGCACCTCCTCGTAGAACCGCTCCGCTTCGCGCAGGTTGTCCACGCAAATCGCGCTATGGCTGAGACTTTCCAGATTGGCCATTGAGGAACCTCCTTCTCAGATCGCGTTAGCTGGTCGCTGGCAGCAGTGCCGGCGGTAACACTGCCTGACCCGGTTCGTACCGCTCGCGTTCCACCACCCGGTCAGTGTCCACCAAGACGTGACCATCAGGGCTGAAGGTGATGAGATTCAGGCGGAGCGCGCACACGTCCGGCCGGCCCCACAGCGGGTTGCCGGCTCGGTCGTAGGTCATGCCATGGAATGGACACCAGAAGCGATAGTGCTGCTTCTGGTAGACGACTCTGCCGTTCATGTGCGTGCACCAGCGCGACAGGGCCACGAAGCCGTCCTTCAGCCGCGCCAGAAAGAAGTTGCCATCCTTGAACAGCTTCACCTCGCCGATCCTGTAACTATCGGCTGGCCCGCAATCTACGGTGCCAACTCCCGGCAGAATGATCTCGTGGGCCTCCGGCCCATAGGCCTGGATCTGGTAGCGATGACCGTCCGGGTCATCGATATCCATGCTGTACTCGCCCCGCGCCCGGAAGTCCTCACGCGTATCGCTGATGTCGTAGCCAAAGCTCTTCAGCCGTTCTTGTGCGCGGCGGTACTGATTGGGCGTAAGCAGGAAGCCATGATGAATGCTGGAGCTGCCGGGGCGGCGCGGCTCAACGACGTCCTGCTCGATCAGGATGAACAGCTGGCCGGTGTTCATCTGGAGCAGCGAGTGCGGCTTTTCCTCGGCGGTCAGGTTGCGGCCCAGCACCTCCATGCCGATGACGTCCCGGTACCAGGACTCGCTGCTATCGAGATCCGTCACCTCGATCACAAAATGGCTGAACCGTCCCACGGCGGGCGCGGCTGAGTCTGGCCGGTGCCCGTGACCGGCATAACGCGACAGCTCGTCCGATTCCGTGGGGAGCGCTTGCTTCAACATCGTCTCAATCAGGCGGCGGCAGCGGCGCGTCCGCCAATCGCGCGGCGCCGGCCCACGGTCCAATAGAGTACCACCAGCGGAGCCAGGCAGCAAAGCAGGACGAGTCCCAGAGCGGCCGCGACCCCCAGGTTGCCGCTGGTCCAGACACTCCAGATCACCACGGGCAGGGTGATGTTCTCGGGGCTGTACAAGACGCTGGCGAGGGTCAGCTCGCGGTAGGTTTCGAGCGCGATCCACAGCCAGCCGTTGAGCAAGGCCGGCCACAACAGCGGCGCCACGACGGCGCGGGCAGTCGTGAGTCCGCTGGCGCCGGACAGCGCGGCGGCCTCCTCGAGCTCGTGATGGACCTGCAGCAGCGCGCCGTTCAACAGGCGTGTGCCGATACTCAGCCGAACGACCACGTAGACGATTGCCAGCAGGGCCAGCGAACCGTACAGCGCGAAGCCCTTCAGCAAGAACAGCGCAACGAACAGCGCGCCCACGCCAAAGATGATGTTTGGCACCGCGTGCGGCAGGAAGGCAAAGAAGTCCAGCGCCAGCCGCCAGCGCGATCGCCAGCGAGTGATGGCCCAGGAGAAGCCGGCACTCAACAGCAGGGCGCCGGTAGGGACGCAGATCATCAGCAGGGCTGTATGCCAGGCCCCGCGCCCCAGCACGTCCATCGGGATGCGCTGGAAATTCCGCAGGGAAAGAGCGCTAACAGCCCGAAGCGACGGCGGCTGAAAGAAAGGCATGCCTGCCGCCCAAATGGTCAGCAGCAACGGCAGGAGCTTGCTGACGGCGAAGTAGCCTCCCACCCACAGCCAGGCCAATGGCCGCCATCTGCCGAGCGCGTGCAGGCGCGGCCGGTACCCTTTGCCGGTCACCACCTGATACTGATTGGCGCGCTTGATCACGCGGCCGTACCACCAGCTGCACAGGATTGCGACCACTACCAGCAAGCTGCTCATAGCCGCCGTAGCGCCGTAATCCGGCAAGCCCTCAGCCGTCGTGCTCTTGGCGTAGACGAAGGTGCTGAACGTGTAGAGGCGGTTGCTCCAGCCGATAATGGCGGGCACGTCGAATGACGCGAACGCGATCGTGAAGATGTAGAGGGCGCTGCCGAGCACGGCCGGAGACACCAGCG
>DATGVV010000074.1:0-1922 GCA_035299885.1 Chloroflexota bacterium
TGGGCAGGCCTTGGCGCAGGCAGGCTCCAGGCCGCCCTTCAGGCGGTCGTAGCACAGTGTGCACTTGTGGGCTGTGCCACCACCGGCCTCGTCACTGGTGATAACCCCATAAGGACAGGCCGGCACACAATACTTGCAGCCGTTGCAGATGTCGTGCTGGATGACGACGGTGCCGAACTCCGTCCGTGTAATGGCTCCGGTCGGGCACGCTTCGAGGCAACCGGCGCTCTCGCAATGCTTGCAGATGTCGCTCAAGAACAGCCAGCGCGGATCTCCTCCCGCTTCGCTGGGCGGAGCCTGCTCCACGAACTTGACGTGGCGCCAGGTGGTGGCGCCCAGTGAGCGCGTGTTGTCGTAGCTGGTTGCCAGGAAGTCCAGGTTATCGGCGGGCAGGCTGTTCCATTGCTTGCAGGCCACCTCGCATGCCTTGCAGCCGATGCACAGCGTGGTGTCGGTGAAAAAGCCGTAGGCTTGGCCGGGCTCTACGCGGAAGCCGGATGTCAGCTCCGCTTCGAGGTCAATCAAAGCGCCCGGCGACGCCGCGTCAAAGCGGTCGTAAAACGGGAAGCCTGCCGTTTGCTGTTCGCCGCTCGAGTGCTGGTCGCGCGGGAAAGCCTGGCGTACGCTCATCGCTGATCCTTTCTGCCGGCTCGTAGATTGCAGGTGAATGCCTTCGCCTCGTGGATACTCACGTTCGGATCGCCGACCATCGCCGTGAGTGTGTTGGCGCTGTCGCCTTGGGCGACGCCCATGTAGCCGAAATGCCAGGGCATGCCCACGACATGGACCACGCCGCCATCGAGACGCAGCGGCCGAATTCGAGCCGTCACCAGCGCGCGCGCCTCGACCTCGCCGCGCGCGGTCCACAGGGTGACCCAGCCGCCGTTCTCGACCCCCTTCTCCGCGGCCAGCTCCGGGCTGAGCTCGACGAACGCCTCGGGTTGGATCTCCGCCAGCCAGCGCGGCTCATCGCTGCTCGGGCGTGGCTCGCCACCATCCTTCTAACGGCACTTTGCACCGCCGCCACATTTCTCGTCCGCCCCAGCCTGCTGGCATCCTTCGGCAGCCGGCCGTGGGGTGACCCCATCCCAGCTATAGCCCTCGCCGCCCTGCTGGCGGCCCGGCTCTTCAATGCCCGCGGTCGCGACGGTAGCAGCCTGATTGCGTCCGGAGTTTTTCTGGCTGGCATGCTGGCAAGCAGCGCATTTGCCCTGTATCCCGACGTACTGCCCGCCACCAATCCCGTCAACAGTCTGACGGTAGTCAACGCGGCCGCTCCCCCATATGGCCTGGCGGTAGGGCTGGCCTGGTGGGCGCTCGGTATGGTCCTCGCCGCCGTCTACATGGTCCTGATTTACCGTCTCTTCCGGGGGAAAGTCCAGCTGGCCGATGAGGCCTACTGAGGCGCTGGGCGTCCCCGCCTGGAGGCTGCTGCGCGGACCGGCGGTGTTGGACCTCCTGGCGGTAGGCGCAACCATCGGGCAGGTGGCGGCTCTTGCTGACATACTCGAACCCGTTTTACTGCGGCGGCAGAGCATCGGCGACGTGGCAGCGCCGGCCGCGATGCTGGTAACGCTCACGTTGGTGCGGGCTGCGCTGCTGGGGCTGCGCGAGGTGGCGGGCCAGCGCGCAGCGGTTCGCGTCAAGTCCTTACTGCGCGTCAGCCTTTTCGCCCGTCTGATGCATCTCAGACCGAGCACGGTGCAGGGCGAGCGAGCAGGCGAGCTCGTCAGCCTGGCCGGCGACGGGATCGAACGTCTGGATTCCTATGTCTCTCGCTACCTGCCTCAGAGCGTGCTGAGTGTCACGGGCCCGGCACTGGTCGTGGCCTACGTCTTCTGGCTCGATCAACTGAGCGCCGGTTTGCTGCTGCTCTCCGCGCCCGTGATCCCACTGCTCATGGTGGCGGTGGGCAGCTATAC
>DATGVV010000075.1:0-10905 GCA_035299885.1 Chloroflexota bacterium
CTACCCGCTCTACGGCCACAAGAAAATCGTGATCAACGGCTATGCCGATGGGTTCGTGAACCACGGCGTGCAGATCACCAACGTCGCCTCCAGCTATGCTCCCGCGCCCGAGCATCTGCTGTCGGCCACCATCCTGGGCGCGCCCGACCTAAGCCAGGAGCAGCTGGCCGATCGCGCCCTGCAGGACATGCAGCGCTGGTTCCCGTGGCGCCGCATCGACGGCCTCAAGCCTCTGGCCGTGTACCAGATGCCCTTCGCCAGGCTGGCGCAGCCGCCGGGCTTTCGAGATGCGCTGCCGCGCAACAGGACCAAAACCAAAGGCCTGTACCTGGCCGGCGAGTACACCGAGGCGAGCTCGATCAATGGCGCGCTGGTCAGCGGCGAGAAGGCGGCCCGTTGCATTCTGGAGGATTACGCGCCCGTATGATCGGGACATGCTGCTTGTGAAACGCGCCGGCCTCCACTATGGCTGGGTCGTCGTCGCGGTCGTGAGCCCGGTCCCGGCTTAGCCTAAGGCGACGCCGTGCTCAGCGGGCTGAGCATGGCCGTTGCGCGGCAGCCACACGGTGAAAACGCTGCCCTGGCCCAGCTGTGACTGGGCGTCGATGCGCCCACCGTGCTCCTCGGCGATCCACTTGGCGATGGCCAGCCCCAGGCCGGTGCCGCCGCTGGAGCGCGACTCGTCCGCCCGGTAAAAGCGGTCAAAGATGTGCGGCAGCGCCTCCGGTGGAATGCCTTTGCCGGTGTCCTTGACCGTCAGGCGGACGAAGCCGTTGTCGACCGGGTCCGCCAGGCACACTTCGCCACCAGCGGGCGTGTTCTTGATGGCGTTATCCACCAGGATCAGCAGCAGCTGCTTGAGATAATCCGGATCGCCCTGCACCTCCGCCGGATCGGGTCCCTCCAGCCGCATGTGGATACCGTCGCCCAGCACTCGGGCATGGCGATACACCTCCTGGATGATCTCGTCCACGTGCACCGGCCGCTTGTCGATGTGCAGGCCGGCGTCGGCCCGGGCCAGGACCAGCAGGTTGGACACCAGGCGGCTCATTCGCTCGGCCTCGCTGGCCATGTCCTGCAGCGCTTCGTGGCGGTCTTGACTGCTCACCTCGGAAGCGGAAGACAGCAGGCCGATGTTGCCGCGGATAGTGGTCAGGGGCGTGCGCAGCTCATGAGACGCATCGGCCACAAAGCGCCGCTGAGCCTGCAGCGCGTTCTCGATCTGCTGATACGCCGCCTCGATGTGGCCCAGCATGTCGTTGAACGCGGCGGACAGCTGCCCCAGCTCGTCGTTGGGGCCGCTATAGGCCACGCGCCGGGCATAGTCCTGGGAGTCGCCAATGTCCTGCGCCGTCTGGGCGATGCGGCCGATCGGTCGCAGCGCTTGGCGAGCCAGGACCCACCCGGCCGCGAAGGCCACCAAAATGCCGCTGACGCCGGCCAGGATGAGCAGCTCGCGCAGGCTGGCCAGCGAATTTTCCTGCTGGGTGATGTCGCGACCCAGCTGCAGCACGCCCACGGCCTGGCCGTCCGACGTGGTCAGGGGAAAATTGTCGATGCGCAGCACCAGATCGCCCAGCCGCTCGGTCTGCGACACGGGCTTGCCGTTGTTCAGCGCCCGATCGATCACACTCTTTTCCAGCGGCCAGCCAGCCGGCAGGTTGCTGGTGTGCGAAACCGCCGTCCCATCGGTGGAGACGAACTGCGCGTAGGTGTCCGGGTTGGCGTTGGCGATCGCGGAGGCGATGAGCTCGCGCACGAACATGCCCCGGTTCGGTCCGCCGCCGGGACCGCTTGGGCCGCCGCCCGGGCCGCCCGGCCGCAGCGCCACCGCGTATTGCTGCGCGCGGGCCGCCAGAAACTGGTTGGCCTGCTGGTTCAGTGTGTAGGACATCGTGAAGTACACGATCACGGACACCAGCAGCAGCGCCGCTGCCAGGATGCCTGTGTACCACAGAGTCAGTCGAAGCCGGAGCGACACGGCCTTATTCCTTCAATACGTAGCCAGCGCCACGGACGGTGTGGATCAAGCGCGGCTCGCCGGCGGTCTCGAGCTTCTGGCGCAGATAGCCCACGTACACCTCGATGACGTTGGACTCGCCATAGAAGTCGTAGCCCCAGGCCTGCTCCAGGATCTGCTCGCGGGTCAATACACGGCGCGGATTGCGCATGAACAGCGACAACAGGTCGTACTCCTTGGCCGAGAGCTCGATCGCCCGATCGCTCCGCCGGGCTTCCCGGCTGGCCGTATCCAGCACCAGGTCGGAGAAGCGCAGCTCCGTGCGGGTCTCGGGCTCGCGGCGGCGCAACAGCGCGCGCACTCGGGCCATCAGCTCCTCGAGCGCGAAGGGCTTGACCAAGTAGTCGTCCGCGCCGCTGTCCAGCCCCCGCACGCGATCCGAGACCTCGTCGCGGGCGGTGAGCATCAGGATGGGCTCGTCGCCGCCTTCGCGCAGCCGCCGGCAAACTTCGATGCCGTCCATGCCCGGCAGCTGGATATCCAGTACCACCAGGTCGGGGTGGTGCTCTAACGCGAGCGCCAGTGCCTTCGCACCATCGTTGGCGATGTCCGTAACGTAGCCTTCGTACGATAGGGCTCGACGGAGCAGGTTGGTGATCTTTTCGTCATCGTCGACGACCAGGATCCGCTCCTTCATGCCTGGCTCGAACTATAGCTACGGCGCTTGGTTCTTAAGCTCGTCTCAGCTACTTCTTAGATTTCCTTTACCGGATCTTTATAGGTGAATCGTCCACTACTGTGTGCGAAACTTCGTCGTTAATGCACTGGTAACGATTCCCGAGCCCACCTCCTGGAGATGCTGTTGATCGGTCGCCAAGGCGCTGTCGCCTGCCTAGCCACTGCTGTGGCCGGGCTCCTGTTCCTATCGGCTTGTGGCGCCTCCGCCCAAAGCAGCCCTGCCCCGGGCTCAGCCGGCGCGCAGGCCAAGCCGGGCGGACCACCGCCGGCGCCGGTTACCACCGCTCGGGCGGAGAAGGGGCCGATCAAAGCCGGCATCACCTTCACTGGGGACGTCACCGCCTCCAAGCAGGTCAACCTGGCTCCCAAAGTAGCCGGTCTGGTGCTGAAGCTGCTGGCCGACGTCGGCAGCGAAGTAAAAGCTGGACAGCTCATCGCTGAGCTGGATCATATGACGCAGGACGCAGCCGCGGCGCAGGCCCAGGCCCAGGTCGAGGTGGCGCAAGCCAACCTCGCTAAGATGCAGGGACAGGGCCGTCCGGAAGAAGTGGCCAAGGCGCAGGCCGCGCTGGCGCAGCAGCAGGCCAGGCTCGATCTGCTCCAGAAACAGGGCCGGCCAGAGACCGTCGGCCAGTCCCAGGCCAAGCTCGATCAGGACATGCACCAGATCGAGAACGACCGCGCGGCGCTGGAGACGGCTAAAGCCAAGCTGGCGGTGCTGCTGAGCCCTCAGCAGCAGGATGCCTTCCGCCAGGCGGTGGCTACGGCCAAGAACAACCTCTATTCCGCGCAGGTTAGTCGTGACGCGCTGTGCGCTGGCGTCAGCGCTGGCCAGACCGCGGCCACCGGACGGCCCAATAACTGCGAGGCGGCGCAGGCGAGCGTCAACGCCTCCCAGACGGCCCTCGACCAGGCTAACGACAGCCTGGCCATCAACGTCGACGCCAACACCGTTGGCCAGACGCAGAACGCGGTCAAGCAGGCCCAGGCTGCGCTCGACAAGGACCTCTCTCTGGTCGAGGCCGACAAGCAGGCGCTGGCGCTGGCTAAGAACCCCAACACGCCGCAGGACATCGCCGCCCAGCAGGCGGTTGTGAACCAGGCTCAGCAGCAGGTCAAGGAAGCGGCCCAGCCGTTCGTGGACACCGACCTGCAGTCTGCCCAGGCCAACGTGAACGCCGCGCAGGCCAACCTGGAGGTGGCCAAGGTCAACCAGCAGCTCACCCAGGTGACCGCACCCTTCGACGGGATCATCAGCGCCCGCCTGCTGGCTGAGGGGGCGCTGGCCACGACCACCGTGCCAATTTTCACCATCATCTCGCGCGAGTTGGAGGTGGACCTGCCGCTGGCCCAGGAGCAGCTGGGCCAGATCAAGCTCGGTCAGTCCGCCCAGCTCACCACCACGGCGCTTGCCGGCCAGGTGATCGACGGCAAGATCGAGTCCATCTCGCCGGCCGCCGATCCTCGCTCGCGAACGTTCCTGGTGCGGGTCGTGCCCGCTGTGCAGGATGGCAAGCTGATGCCGGGCATGTCCGCCAACGTCATCATCGACACGGTCGAGAAAGCTGACGCCCTGCTCATCCCGCGTGATGCCGTGACCTCTGATTCCAGCGGTCGCCAGGGCGTTTACGTCATTCAGAGTGGACCGAACGGCCAGGTGGCCGCCTTCAGAGCGCCCACACTTGGCGTGTCCGACGGGAAAAGCGTCGAAGTGCTCAATGGCCTCAACCCCGGCGACCTGGTGATTGTGGCCGGCCAGACCTCACTCAACAACAACCAGCCCGTCAGGCTAGCAACAGGAGCCAACTAAATGGGTCTCACGCGTCTGGCGCTGATCCGGCCGGTAGCTATCAGCATGCTCTTTTTCGCCCTCGCGGCGATGGGCATCGTGGCCTACACGCGCCTGCCGGTGGAGCGCTTCCCGCCTATCAGCATCCCTTTCGTGAACGTGTTCGTCAGTTATCCTGGCGCCGCGCCCGAGGACGTCGAGGCCCTGGTCACGACCGTCATCGAGAACGCCGTGATCGGCATCAACGGCATCGACGTCCTCACTTCAGATTCCAACTTCGGCAGCTCGCGCGTAGGCATCCGCTTCCTCGAAGGAACGGATATCAACGCCGCCGCCATCGACGTCGGCCGCAAGATCAATCAGGTCCGCCGCAAGCTGCCACCCGACATCATCGATCCCTCTATCTCCAAGGCGGACGTCACCGCCTTCCCGGTGATGAACATCGGCGTTTCGTCTGACAAACTCAAGCTGCAGGACCTGACGCAGGTCGTCAACGACACCATTCAGCCGCTGATCCAGTCCGTGCCTGGCGTGGCCGATGCGTCCGTCTCAGGCGGCGCCACGCGCCAGATCCAGGTGCGGGTGGACACCGCCAAGCTGCGCAGCTATGGCCTATCGCTGATCCAGGTCCAGAATGCGATCACCAACCAGAACGTGGGGCTGCCGGCCGGGCCCATCCGTACGCAGCAGCAGGTCTTCAACACCCGCACGCAGGCCCTGGCTCAGCAGCCGGCCGACCTCAACTTCATCGTCGTTAACACGCCTGGCGGTGGCGGCGGAATCACGCCCGCTACGAGCACCAACCCGGCCAACCCCTCTGGCCAGGCCGCTTCGGCCAGCTCCGTCGGGCTGAACGGTGCCGCTAATATCGTCGTCGGCAGCACGGCCAACCAGGTTGTGTATCTGAAGGACGTGGCGGACTTGCAGGACACCACCGCCTTCCAGACCACCTATCAGCGCCTCAACGGCAAGGACGCGGTGGGCATGTCGATCACTGCGCAGTCCGGCGTCAACGGCCTCAAGTTAGCTGACGACCTGCGCAAGACGCTGGAGAAGCTGCGGGCCTCCCTGGGCGACAGCGCAGGCATCAAGTTCCAGGTCGTCAACGACCAGTCCATCTTCACCCGGGCCGCGGTCAACGACGTGCAGCGCAACCTGTACCTGGCCATCCTGCTGACCGCCGCCGTCCTGATGCTGTTCCTGCACACCATCCGCAACACGATGATGGTGCTGGTGTCCATCCCCACCTCGTTGGTGTCGACGTTCTTCGTCATGTACATCCTGGGCTTCAACCTGGACACCATGTCGCTGATGGCGCTGGCGCTGCTGATTGGCATCCTGGTGGATGACTCGATTGTCGTCCTCGAGAACATCAACAGACATTTAGGCATGGGCGAAAAACCCTGGGACGCGGCCCTCAACGGCCGCTCCGAGATAGGCTTGGCTGCCATCGCCATCACCGTCACCGACGTGGTCGTCTACACGCCGGTGGCCTTTATGGCCGGCAACATCGGCCAGCTGTTCCGCGAATTCGGCCTGACTATCGTGGCCGCTACGTCGTGCTCGCTGCTGGTGTCCTTCACGCTGACGCCAATGCTCGCATCGCGCCTGTTGAAGGGAGAATCGCTCGAGCACATCAGCGGCACCGGACCATGGGCCAGGTTCACACGTCTGTGGGAGCACAATTTCGAGCGTCTCAAGGGCGGTTACCGCAAGCTGCTGGAGCGGGCGCTGAGCGTGCGCTGGCTGCCGGTGGTGATTGGCTTCGGCATGCTGGCGCTGGTCATCTCGTTTGTCCCGCTGCACATCGTGGGCACGGAGTTCACCCCGCAGGAAGACAACAACATCTTCCAGGTCAACATCCTCATGCCCGTGGGCACCGCGCTCACAGCTACCGATCAGGCAGTGAAGCAGCTCGAATCGCAGCTGACCAAGATGCCCGAGGTCGTATCTGTCTACACCACAGTGGGTGGCGGTGGCGGCGGCTTCGGCTCGGCCAGCGAACAGAACGCCTCGATCTCCGTTGGCCTGGTCGATAAAGGCAGCCGCTCACGGTCGGTGTTCGATGTCATTCAGGACGTCCGGCGCATCGGCGCCAGTATCCCCGGCGCGCAGGTCCGAACCAACGTCCCGTCGCCTCTCGTGGGCGGCGGTGGCTCTCCAGTGCAGGTGATCATTCGCGGCCAGGACTTCGGCACGATGCAATCGATCACCAACCAGGTGCTGGACATCGTCCGCAACACGCCCGGCACCACCGAAGTGCGGACCTCGCGCATCCAGCCCGCGCCGGAGTATCGCGCCGTGGTCGATCGCCAGAAGGCTGGCGACCAGGGTGTGACGGCCACGACCATTGCAAACACGCTGCGGGCCGCCGTCCAAGGCGTGCTGGTCTCGGAGCTGCGTCCCGAGGGCCAGGACCAAATCGACGTCTACCTGCAGCTCAAGGGCGCCGAGACGATGACGCCGGACCAGCTGGCGGCCATCCCCATCCTGACCACCAAGGGCACGACGGTGCGCCTGGATCAGGTTGCCAACATCCAGCGCAGCTCCAGCCCATCGTCCATCCAGCGTTATAACCGAGCGCGTGAGATCGAGGTGCAAGGCAACGTATCCGGCCGCGCCGCCGGCGACGTCCTGCGCGAGATTCGGGAAAAGACCAGCGCGCTCGATCTGCCGGTGGGCTACACGGTCGAGATCGGCGGTCAGGGCAGCCAGCTCGATCGCGCCTTTGCTGCACTGTCGCAAGCGCTAGCGCTGTCGATCGTGCTGATGTACATGCCGATGGCGGCGCTGTACGAATCCTTCTTGTTCCCGTTCGCGGTCATGATCTGCCTGCCAGTGGCGCTGGTCGGCGCTTTCCTGGGCCTGCTGGCCCTGGGCGACACGATCAACATCTTCTCGATGATCGGCATGATCATGCTGGTCGGCCTGGTGGCCAAGAACGCCATCCTGCTGGTCGACTACACCAACACCTTGCGCCGCCGCGGCATGTCGCGCCGCGATGCCTTACTCGAGGCCGGGCCAACTCGCTTGCGGCCGATCCTGATGACCACCATGACGCTGGTGTGTGCCATGATCCCGCTGGCCCTCAAGATGGGCGACGGCGCTGAGTCGCGCTCGCCGATGGCCGTGGTTGTGCTTGGCGGAATGATCACGTCCACCATGCTCACGCTGGTGCTGGTGCCGTGCGCCTACACCTATCTGGACGATGTGCAGCTGTTTATCTCGCGGCGTCGCAAGCGAGCGGCAAGACCCGTGCCGGCAGAGCCTGCCCCGGCACTCATGGCGGGCGCCTCGGAGGATAGCCGGCCGGTCGAATAAGGAGTAGGATGGAGGCAATGGAAACGCTGGTTCCGCGCGTGCGGCGCAGCGACCGGTCCGAGGCCCGCGAGCGGGCGCGTGGCCCCCGGCGTTTCCACAGCGCGGCGCCTGCTCATTTCGCCGGTGAGCCTCCCGATGATGGCGACGGCCCCATTTGGCCGTCACCGCGGCGGGCGGGCGCGGATGACACCCAGCTGCAATGGCCGTACTGGTTGGTCCTGATTGTGCCCTGGCTGATGTGGGGCAGTGGTCTACTGCTGGAGCACCTCAAGGTGTGCCTAATCTGCGTGCCGAATGGCATCGCCCTGCTGCCCTGAAGCCGGCCGCTCGCGCGTACTGATCTAGCAACCACGGGCGTTATTCTTGCTGGTACGCTCTACCCAAATTCTGAAGCGCAAGCTGGCGGGCGCCAGCACGAAACGTCTCACCTTGGAGGCGAGGAGGTCATATGACTGAACGCGTTGGCGAGATTCTGTCCTGGTATGCAGGCGAGAACCCTGGCGTTCTCAGCAACCTGGCCCGCATGCTGAACCATGGGCGCATTGGCGGCAGCGGCAAGATGGTCATCTTGCCGGTGGACCAGGGCTTCGAGCACGGCCCGGCACGGTCCTTTGGCCCCAACCCGGCCGGCTACGATCCCCGCTACCATTTCCAGCTGGCGATCGATGCCGGCTGCAACGCCCATGCTGCGCCGCTGGGCTCCCTTGAGGCCGGAGCGGCCGAGTACGCCGGCGAGATCCCGTTGATCCTCAAGCTCAACAACTCCGACTCGCTGTCCAAGATGGAGCCTTGCTCGGCCGTTACTGGCTCGGTGGACGATGCCTTGCGGTTGGGTTGCGTGGCTATCGGGTTCACCATCTATCCCGGCTCGGCCGAGCGCAACACCATGCTCGAGGAGCTGCGCGAGCTGACCGCTGAGGCCAAGGCCAAAGGCCTGGCCGTGGTGGTTTGGAGCTACCCGCGCGGCAGCGGCATCTCTAAGGCCGGCGAGACCGCCATCGACGTGGTGGCCTACGCGGCCCAGATCGCCTGCCAGATGGGCGCCAACATCGTGAAGGTCAAGGCGCCCTCGGAGCACATCGAGCTCGAGGAGGCGCGGAAGGCCTTCGAGCGCAACAACATCCCCATCAGCACGCTCGCCGAGCGCGTCCGCCACGTGGTCCAGTCGTCCTTCAATGGCCGGCGCATCTTGATCTTCTCGGGCGGTGAGGCCAAGACCACTGAGGAAGTTCTGGCCGAGATCCGGGGCCTGGCGCAGGGTGGCGGTTTCGGCTCGATCGTCGGCCGCAACTCTTTCCAGCGGCCAAAGGACGAGGCCATCGGCCTGCTGCACGAGATCATGGACATCTACACGGGCGCCAAGATTCTGGCTGGGGTTAATGCCTGAGTCGCTAATCGAGAAGATCACGTCGCTGGCGAAGCGGCGCGGCTTCATCTTCCCCAGCAGCGAGATCTACGGCGGCATCAACGCTTGCTGGGACTATGGTCCGCTGGGCGTCCGGCTGAAGAACAACCTGAAGGACGCCTGGATGCGGACCATGACCCAACTGCGCGACGACGTCGAGCCGCTGGACGCGGCTATTCTGATGCATCCGCGCGTCTGGGAAGCCTCGGGCCACGTCGAGAACTTCACCGATCCCATGGTGGACTGCCGTGAGTGCCGCCACCGCTTCCGGGCCGACGAGATCCGCGACGGCAAATGCCCCAACTGCCGCAGCGCCAATATCGGCGAGGCGCGCCAGTTCAACCTCATGTTCAAGACCTTCATGGGGCCGGTGGAGGAAGACGCCGCGGTCGTCTACCTGCGGCCGGAGACGGCGCAGGGCATCTACGTCAACTTCGAGAATGTTCGCCAGGCAAGCCGGCGCCGCATCCCGTTCGGCATCGCCCAGATCGGCAAGGCCTTCCGCAATGAGATCTCGCCGGGCAACTTCATCTTCCGCTCGCGGGAGTTCGAGCAGATGGAGATGCAGTATTTCATCAAGCCTGGCCTGGACGAGGACACGTTTGAGTACTGGCGCCACCAGCGTATGCAGTGGTACCTGGACTTGGGTATCAAGGAAGACAAGCTGCGCTTCCGCGAGCATGGCCCCGACGAGCTGGCCCACTATGCGAGCAAGGCGATGGACATCGAGTACGAGTTTCCCTTTGGCTGGAAGGAGCTGGAGGGCATCCATAACCGCGGCGACTGGGATCTGCGCCGGCACCAGCAGTTCAGCGGCAAGGACCTGACCTACTTCGACGACCTGACCAACGAGCGTTTCCTGCCGTGGGTGATCGAGACTTCAGCCGGCGCCGACCGCGCCGCCCTGACTTTCCTGCTCGACGCTTATGATGAGGAGCCCGACAAAGAGGGCATCCGCGTGGTGCTGCGCTTCGGCAAGCGCGTCGCGCCTATCAAGATCGCGTTCCTGCCGCTGTCCAAGAAGGACGATCTCATCACTCTGACCAAGCGCCTCGAGCACGAGATGCGCGCCTGGTTCGTGACCGACTACGACGAGACGGCCAGCATCGGCAAGCGCTACCGCCGCCAGGACGAGGTGGGCACGCCGCTGTGCGTGACGGTCGACTTCCAATCCTTGGAGGACAACGCCGTCACCATCCGCGAGCGCGACGGCATGCAGCAGCAGCGCGTCGGCATTGACCGCCTGCGCGAAGCGCTCCAGGGCACGCTAGACCGCTTGCCGTAGGTCCGACCCCCTGTCCCCAGTGGACAAACTCTCCCCCTGGTACCGATTTTGCGTTTGCGCCACCGTCATGAGCATTGCGGCTAGGCCGTTAACTTTTAGCAAGAGAAGGCCGATTCTCACGGCAATAGGAGGTGGCGTTGCATGGGTGAAACAAACGACACCCTGAAGCAGCTTTCGCGCTATGCACGGGTGGCCCGGAACTCCCAGATGCTGCTCGTGATGGAGCCGCCGGAGCCGAGTACCCCAGACGTCGAAGAGGCGCGTGGCGCCATCGCCCAGGAGGCGTTCGACTTCCTGACCGAGGTGCTCGAGGGTGTCGAGTCGCCCTACTTCACGACCTACACCCGTCAGGATGCCCGCTACATCGATCTCGTCGCCGCCGAGAAGGTCCGCCAGTCCGGCTGGGA
>DATGVV010000076.1:0-1616 GCA_035299885.1 Chloroflexota bacterium
CCAGGTGATGTAGCCCGGATGATGCTCCGGAATGAGGACACTCCACTCGCTGCGCGGGAGATGGCGGCTTCGCTGGCGCACACGCCCGGCTGCATCCAGGTAGCGCTCCCGACGCGTCTTGCCGTAGGTGTACGCGCCAGCGTAGACCGCATTGGCGAGCACGTGGTGGATGCTCAGGTAGGTTGGCATCACCCACTGGATGGGTTCACCCGGAATGCGTCGAAATGGAAACAGCAGCTCTTCGGAGCGAAACCACAGCCACACGCGCCGGACGGAGCCAAGCTCGCTGAAGCGGTCGAAGACGGTCCGAATGGCGCTGGTGACCGCGTCGTCAGGATCCAGGCGCACCTCGCCATCTTCTTCGCCCCACACCAGCCCGATCGGCAGTCCGCGCCGCAGCTCACCACGCGCCGCCTTGTTACGAATGCCACCATTCAACCGCGCGCGCAGGATGTGGAGCTCGGCTTCGCTCATCGTGCCCTTGAGTCCCAGCAGCAGCCGGTCGTTGAACGCGCTCGGGTCGTAAAGGCCATCCTCATCCGCCAGTAAGGTGCCGGTCAGTCCGCACAGGTCGAGGAGACGGTACCAGTCGGCATTGTTGCGGGCCAGCCTGGCAACTTCCAGCCCCAGGACGACGCCCACGTGGCCGAGAGCCACTTCCGCGGTGAGCTGGGCGAAGCCGGCCCGATCGAAAAGGCCGTTGGCGGAGACGCCCTGGTCTTCGTCAATGACGTGCACTTGCGCCTCGGCCCAGCCGAGCGCGATTGCGCGAGCCACGAAGTTGTACTGGCGCATAGTGGACTCGCGGTTCCGCTCCAATTGGGTGGGGCTCGACTGGCGGACGTAGACGACCGCCAGCCGCTGCCGATGGACCGCGCTGATCTTGGCATCTTGCATCATGCCGGGCCACCCACGCCATCCAAGAGATCGGCGACGGAGACCGGTTCACCACATTCGGGGCACAGCCCACCGGGCCCTACCCGCTGGCAAAACACGCCACACTCGTCGCAACGCTGATTCCCAAGGTAGCGCGTCTCGCAAGCCGGGCACTGGTAGATGGTTCCCTCTCGACGCGAGCGCTGCGGGGGGACCACCACCTGGGCCGCCGTGGCCGTGGCCACTCGACGGCGACGATAGGCGGTCTGGCGACACGCGGGCGAACAGACGATCCTGCGGCCGCTGGGCACGAAGCGGCGACGCCGACAGACGGGGCAGAGTATCGTCACGCTATCGTTACGCGACGGGTTGGAGGCTGATGGGAGCATCAGGCTGGGCCTCCTGTGGAACGGCGGCCTGGGCGATCAATCGGGCCAGGGCCGCTACGGCGACGAGCTGGTGTTCCGCTGGGAGCACGTCCCAGAGGAGCAGTGGCGGCGCCGGCGTCTCTCCGAGATCCAGCGCCAACTGCCGGCTGTGCATGGGCACCTTCCAGGTTGTTGATGCGCCCATCATCCGGCCGGTTAGGGTCGACGCGAACCAGTCCGGCGATGACGCGGCCGGCGTGCAGCAGATACGCTACCGAGCCAAGCGTTGCCAGTGTGGCTGCTTCACGTGGTGCGGAGGGATCCAGGTCCGTCCAAGAAGCTGGGATGAGCGAACGCGAACCATCCGGCAGG
>DATGVV010000077.1:0-3477 GCA_035299885.1 Chloroflexota bacterium
CGGCCGCACGTTTGCGGCGTTCGAGCCCGCGCTGGACTACTGCGTGGTCAAGATCCCCCGCTGGCCATTCGACAAATTCCCCGGCGGCGACCGGACCATCGGCACGCAGATGAAGGCCACCGGCGAGGTGATGGCCATCGACCGCACGTTCGAGGCGGCCTTTCAGAAGGCAGTGCGCTGCCTGGAAGTAGGCGGCAAGAGCCTGCTGTGGCACGAGACCTCGTGGGACCTCCGGCGGTCGCTGACGGAGCCAAACGATCTGCGCCTGTGGGTCGTCTTCACCGCGCTTCGTGAGGGCATGCCCATCGACGACATCCACGAGCTGTCGGGCATCGATCCCTGGTTCCTGACTCGATTCGCCCGCATCGTGGCCGGCGAGCAGCAGGTGGTCAACGGCGGCTCGCTGGCCGACGCCAAGCGGCTGGGGTTATCAGATGCCACCATCGGCGAGCTGTTGGGCAAGAGTGCCGAATCGGTGCGCCTGGAGCGGCAAGCCGCGGACCTGCGCCCCACCTACAAGATGGTGGACACCTGCGCGGCCGAGTTCGAGGCGCGGACGCCGTACTTCTACTCCACCTATGACTTGGAGAACGAGGCCCAAGCGCTGGACGGCCCCAAGGCGGTGGTGCTGGGCAGCGGGCCGATCCGCATCGGCCAGGGTATCGAGTTCGACTACTGCAGCGTGCACAGCGCCTGGGCCCTGAAGCAAGCCGGCTACAAGAGCATCATGCTGAACTCCAATCCGGAAACCGTCTCGACCGACTTCGACACGTCCGACCGCCTGTACTTCGAGCCTCTGGACTCCGAGGCCGTGCTCGACGTCCTGGAGAACGAGACGTCGTCACTTCAGAAGCCACTCGTCGTCTGTCAGTTCGGCGGCCAAACGGCCATCAACCTGGCCGAGACTGTGGAGCGCGCTGGCTACCAGATCGCGGGCAGCGACGTGGTGGCCATCGACCTGGCGGAGGACCGCGAGAAGTTCGGCGAGCTGCTCCGCGGCCTGGACATCCCCCAACCGCCCGGCGGCATGGCCACCACGGTCCAGCAGGCCGTCGACACGGCCGATCAGGTCGGCTACCCGGTGCTGGTGCGGCCGAGCTACGTGCTCGGTGGGCGCGCCATGGAGATCATCTACAACTCAACCGAGCTGCGCCAGTACCTGACGCTGGCCATCGCGGTGGGTCCCAGCCGGCCGGTGCTGGTGGACAAGTACCTCGAAGGCACCGAAGTCGAGGTCGACCTCATCTGCGATGGCCAGGACGTGCTCATCCCGGGCGTCATGGAGCACATCGAGCGCGCCGGCGTCCACTCCGGCGACAGCATGGCGGCCTATCCGCCGTTGAATCTGGCGCCGGAGCACATCGAGGAGCTGGTCGACTACAGCACGCGCCTGGCGCTGGCGCTGAACATCCGCGGGCTGCTGAACATCCAATACGTGGTGGCGGGCGGTCGCGTGTACGTCCTCGAAGCTAACCCACGCTCCAGCCGGACGGTGCCCTTCCTGAGCAAGGTCACCGGCGTGCCAATGGTCCAGGTGGCCACGCTCGTGTCGCTCGGCAAGACCCTTTCAGACCTGGGTTATGGCTCCGGTCTGCTGCCAGACCGGCCGCTGAGCGCAGTCAAGGCGCCGGTGTTCTCCATGGCCAAGCTGCTCGGCGTCGACGCCTACCTCGGCCCGGAGATGAAATCGACGGGCGAAGTCATGGGGATCGACCGCGAGTTCAAGGCCGCGATCGCCAAGGCCTTTCGGGCCAGCGGCATCGACCTGCCAGAGCGCGGCGCCATCCTGGCCTCAATCGCCGACAAGGACAAGTCTGAGGCGCTGGACATGCTCGTGCGGCTGGAGGAAATGGGCTACCGCCTGCTGGCGACGTCCGGGACGGCCAAGTTCCTGGCCGGTCACGGAGTGCCCGTCGAGCGCGTGAATCGCCTCGGCGAGGGCACGCCCGACATCGTGGACCTGATCGGTGGCGGCCAGGTGCAGGCCATCGTCAACACCGTTCAAGGCGGCGGCTCGGTCAAGGATGGCTTCGAGATCCGCCGCGCCGCCGTGGAGGCGCGCATCCCCTGCCTCACCTCGCTCGACACTGCCCGAGCCCTGGTCACCTCTCTGGAACACACGACGCTCGCCGATCTCCAGGTCCGCCCCCTGCCCGAATACGTCAACAGCTAGGAGATCTCCCGAATCCCCAACTGCTTGCAAATTGCGCGAGCAGTCGGGAGCGAAATTTCCCGATGGCGCGGGACTGTCGCGGTCTTGCCGCCGACTGGGCCCTCCCACACTTCATGCCTGGCTCCCTGGCGAAGGAGGAGTCAACCATGCAGACGGAGGTGCCGTTGGAGGTCACGCCGCTTCGTCATTTTGACCGACCCCTCGCATGATCTCGCACCGAAAGCTCGTGCATGTTGCGCACCATAGCAGCGCAGCGCACCGTATCCGGTTCGAGATTGCGCTATCTTCGGTGTCGAATGATGAACTCCACGATCACGCTCACGGCACGATTTGAGGAGGTTGAGGCCGGCTGCATCCAGGCGCGCCTCGAGGAATTGCCGGGTGTAATCACTGAAGGCTCGACGCTCGAGGAAGCCAAAGACATGCTGCTAGATGCACTTCGTGAGTACTTGCTGGCATTGCAAACAGCGCCCCAAACGTCTCCGAAGAGCACCATGCCCGGGAGCACGGTCCAGATCGTGATCCAAGCTGCCTAGAGGACTTCTGCCAGCAATAAATCACACATACTTCAGTGCCTGACGTCAAGGTCGATACCTGGGGCGGCGGCAAGTTCAACGTGTACGAGGCAGGGAAGGGGCCGGTGATCATGCTCGTGCACCCGTCGCCGGGTTCGAGTCAGTCGTGGGCGCCGCTACTGCCACTGGTCGAGGAGCACTTCAGCGTGTGCGCGCCCGATCTGCTGGGGCACGGCAAATCGGAGGCGAGGCCGGAGGTCGCATCCGCCCAGGAACATGGGGCTTCGCTGGAGCGGCTCTGCCGTGTGCTGGGGCTGACGCAAGCGTTCTATCTGGCAGGCGCCGGCTTTGGGGCGAAGGTGGCCGTAGAGCTGGCGCTGCGCAAACCGAAGCTCATTCGCGGGCTGCTGCTGCTTGGCCTGCCGAAGCCCGACCCCAAGCTCAAGGTGAGGACGATCGCAGCTTCTGAGGAGGAGGCCCCGGAGCGCTTGGTCGAGCTCATGCTTAAGCTGCGAACGGCCGCCTAAACTAAGAAGCAGATATGGCAACTCAGGCGCTGCCCGACCAGCGCTGGTATCACGGCTACGGCTCGGCCATGCGGGTCGTTGAGCAGGAAGGCGACCTGATGACCACGAAGACGCTGGAGCAGGCTCGCCGCGACGCGGACCCACCAACCGAAGGCGACTACATCAAGTGGCTGTCGACGCACCGCAAGGTGGGCGACATCTTCAAATTCAAGACTCGGAGGGGAGAGGCCTACATCCTCTCCTGGTAGCACCGGCATGATCT
>DATGVV010000078.1:0-2247 GCA_035299885.1 Chloroflexota bacterium
GGATCTCGACGCCACCCGCCAGCGGATGAACGAGCACCACGTCGCTCACCTGCTGGTCACCACCCCAGACGGCACCCTCATCGGCGTCGTGGACGCTGCCGACAGCTGACGCTGGCTACTGCCCTCACGAGACCTCGTCTCGAGGGTTGCGGCTTCCGGACGCCAACGCGGCCACGTCCTGGAGCACCGTCTTCTGCCCGAGCCGAGCCTGGCATTGGGCTCTCCGGCCGCGAATCCGGCGGCGGATGAGCAGCGCTGCTGTTCAAGCGTGAGACAGCTGGCCCTCGAGCCCGGGATTACGGTGACTGCGGGGGGCTGGACTGACCCTCTATGGCAGGTGGCTCCGTTCTGTGTGAGGAGATCGAGATGGCTCGACGCGACATAGAGTTCAATGCCGAGGGTGTCATCCTGCGCGGCTGGTTCTATGCGGCTGAGGCCAGCCCCGCCCCGGCCGTTGTCATGGCACACGGCTTCTCGGCGGTGAAGGAAATGTACCTCGACAGTTTTGCTGAGGTATTCAACGGGGCCGGGCTCAACGTACTGGTGTTCGACAACCGCAACTTCGGTGCCAGCGATGGCGAGCCGCGGCTGGAGATCGACCCGTGGGCGCAGGTCCGCGACTACCGCCACGCCATCACCTACGCCGGCACCCTGCCCGAGGTCGACGCCACGCGGATCGGGATCTGGGGAAGCAGCTATTCCGGAGGCCACGTCCTGGTGGCCGCCGCGATCGACCGCCGGGTGAGGGCCGTGGTGAGCCAGGTCCCGCTGGTCAGTGGTCACGACAACCTGCGCGCCTTGGTCCGGTCGGACTTCATCGCCGGGTTCCGTGAGATGTTCGACGCCGACCGGCGCGCCCGCTTCGAAGGCAAGCCGCCCGCCATGGTCCCTGTCGTCGACGAGGACCCGCTCGGCGCATCGGCGCTGCCGACTGCGGACTCCTGGCAGTGGTTCACCGAGACCGGCAAGACCCGCGCCCCGTCCTGGCGCAACGAGGTCACGCTGCGCAGCGTCGAGATGTTCACCGAGTACGAGCCGGTGAGCTACCTGCCTTACATCAGCCCGACACCGCTGCTGCTGCTGGTGGCAGCAGGCGACCATCTCGTTCCGTCCGAACTCGCCATCGCCGCCTACGACAAGGCACGCGAGCCCAAGAATCTCGTGATCCTGCCCGGCGGTCATTTTGACGCCTATGTCAAGGGCTTCGAAGCCGCGAGCGTCCCGGCCCGCGACTGGTTCGCCCAGCACCTGGCCCCCTGAGGCCTAGCACCCGCACGGCCCTCGCCCCTGCCGGGCAACACGGTCACCGAACGCGGTGAAGCCTCCCAGAGATGGGTTCGCAGAGCTGCTTCGATACGGATGCCGGTTCGGTCTGGCTCTCCTGGGGCGGTACGGAAGGAACATGCCTGGCGCGTGCACACGGTTGCCCACGGTAACCGGGCACGCGGCCCGGAATCAGATACATCGCGGGAGTGACTTGTCACTATGTGAGACCAGAAACGAGTTGCCCCTATGTGAGGATCAAAAACGCAGGTAGTCAGTCAGGGAGTCAGCAACCGGAACGAGGACCTATGGGCGGGATGAACGCGGCATCGTCAGAGACGCCGACGCTGACTGTCGCTCTTGACGTGCCATCAGCGCAAATTCTCGCCGATCAAGCGTCGATCATCCAGGATCTTCAATTCGTCATGGAATGTTGCAAGCGGCTGCTTACCGAGCTAGCTAAACCTGAGGAAGATCGCGATGCGGTCGTGCCACAGGCGCTCTGGTCGGCGGCTCTGGTTGCCTACGCTCGTTGCTTTGGCAAGGGCAAGCGATTCGGGCTAGCGACTGAAGATGTACGAACCCTGCCTCTTCAGGGCGAGGTGATGAAATATCATAAATGGATTATCGAAGAGCGCAATAAGCTCGCCGTGCATCCAGCGAATCCATTTGAGGCGGCGAAGGTGGGCGCAGCTCTTTCGCTGCCCGGGCAGGCAGAGCGGCGGGTCGAGGGAATCGCGATTCTTTCTACGAGCCATGTGCTGGTGGATGACACCGGTGTGCGGCAGCTGGGTGGCCTATCGTCAGAACTGGCAAAACAAACTGCTGAGAAAGCACAGAAACAGCAGGACTCTGTGCTTGCGGACGCACAGCAGCTCAACATAGACAGCTTGTACAGATTGCCGCCGCTGCACACGCGCTCACCCACTGCCGACGCTGCCGAAGATGCGCAGCAGCCCAGCCAGTAGTGCCCATCTCGCGAAG
>DATGVV010000079.1:0-5676 GCA_035299885.1 Chloroflexota bacterium
AAGGCCGGCATGACCGCCGCTCAGCGCTACGACGAGCTGTGGCGGGAGCTGGAGCTATGTGACGAGCTGAGCTTCGACTACGCCTTCGCGGTGGAGCACCACTTTCGGCCGCACGAGAGCTGGATGCCTTCGCCGGCAGCGTTCTGCGCCGCTGCCGCCGCGCATACCAAGCGGCTGCGCATCGGGCCGATGGGCTACCTAGTGCCCGTGTACGACCCGCTGCGCATACTGGAGGAGACGGCGGTGCTCGACAATATACTGGGCGGGCGGCTGGAGCTGGGGCTCGTCTCGGGCGTGCTGCAGGAGTACTTCCCGCCCTACAAGGCCGATTTCGAGAACCGCTCGGCCCTGACCAACGAGATGCTGGCCATCATCAAGACGGCCTTCGCCTCGGACGCGCCGTTCAGCTTCGAGGGCCGCTTCCACCAGTACGACAACGTGCAGCTCAACGTCCGGCCGCTGCAGAAGCCGCATCCGCCGCTGTGGATCGAGTCGCGCACACCGGCCACGCTGGAGCTGCTGGCGCGCGAAGGCGTGCACACCGGCTACACCTTCTTCTCGCACCGCCCCGAGGTCGTGCCCGCCTACGAGACCTACCTCGACCAGTGGCAGCAGGCGGGCCACAAGGGTAAGCCGAACATCAGCTACTGGGCGCTGGTGTACGTGGACGAGACGGACGAGATCGCGGTTGAGAAGGTGCGTCCGCACATCCGCCACACCTTCACCAAAGTGTTCTTCGCCAACGAAGGCGACCTGGAGCGCGCCGCTAAGCGCCGTGAGGAGCGTGGCGAGATAGCCGGCGCCGAGATCGCCCGCCACCTCCCCGATTCGGACTACCTGATCGAGCGCAACCTGGCCTTCGTCGGCTCGCCCTCAACCGTGGCGCGCAACATCCGCCGCGCCGCCGAAGAGGGCCTCATCAACACTATGCTGTGCGAGTTCAACTTTGGCACCCTCAGCGCCTCCGACCTGGAGCGTTCCATCCGCTTGTTCGGCACTGAGGTGCTGCCAGCCTTGCGGAGCTTCGAGCCGTTCTGAGACACTAGCGACAGGAGCAGAGATATGAGCAACGAAGCGGTGAGAATCCGTGCTGAGCTGAACCACCCCATCATCGATGGCGATGGTCACTGGCTGGAGCCAATCCCACTGTTCCTGCAGTACCTGAGCGAGGTGGCGGGTCCGAGCGCCGTGGACCGGCTGAGGGAGCTGTGGCGGCAGGGCCAGGAATGGCATCGGGCCGACTGGCAGGAGCGCCAGCGTTCCAGGCTGCGCCGCGTCATCTGGTGGGGCGTGACCAGCAACACGCTGGACAAGGCCACCGCCCTGCTGCCCAAGCTGCTGAACGAACGCTTGCCCGAGCTGGGCATCGACTTCGCCATCATCTACCCGTCCTTCGGCCTGACCATCAGCGGCATAGGCCCCGATGATCTGCACCGGGCGGCGTGTCGCGCCTACAACATGCTGACGGCGGACATGTTTGCGCCATATGCCGAGCGGTTCGCGCCGGCGGCCATCATCCCCTGCCGCAACCCGCAAGAGGCCGTCGAGGAGCTCGACCACGCCGTCAACGAGCGCGGCTACAAGGTCATCATGCTGCGCGGCAACCAGGAGCGGCCGATCCCGGCCGCGGTCGACGGCATTGACCCGAAGAAGGCGGCCTGGTACTGCGACAACATCGCGCTGGACAGCCCATTCGACTACGACCCGCTGTGGCGGTGCTGCGTGGAGCTCGGCGTGGCCGTGACTCAGCACGCGGGCAGCCCGCGCTGGGTCGATCGCGCGTCCATCACCAACTTCACCTACAACCACATCGGGCACTTCGCCAACTCCAACCACGCCTTCGCTCGCGGAGTGTTCCTGGGCGGGCTGGTACGGCGCTTTCCAGGCCTCAACTTCGGCTTCATGGAAGGCGGCGTGAGCTGGGGCTGCCAGCTGCTCCTCGACCTGATCGCCCATTGGGAAAAGCGCCGCCTGACTGGCCTCCAATATCCCACCCAAACCGATGCCGCGAAGCTTCGGCAGCTCGTCGACGAGTACGGCGACGATCGCCTCAAAGCCAGCGCGGACGCGATCATGAACAACCTGGACGCCTTCCGGCCAGAGCACAGCCTGGAGGAGCTCGAGGGGCAACAGGAGATCGTGGACGACTTCGCAGCCGCCGGCATCAGCTCGAAAGACGATCTCCGCGCCGGCTACAGCCGCAGCTTCTACTTCGGCTGTGAGGCCGACGATCCGGCCACGATGTGGGCCTTCGACCCACGGCTCGGCGCGCGGCTGCGGCCCATCTTCAGCTCCGATTTCACGCACTTCGACGTGCCCGACTTCGCCGAGGTCGTGCCCGAAGCGTTCGAGATGGTCGAGAAAGGCTTCATGACGGAGCAGGATTTCCGCGAGTTCACCTTCACCAACGCCGCCCGTCTCCACGCCACGGGCAACCCCGACTTCTTCAAGGGCACCACGGTGGAGCAGGCCGTAGCCAGCGAGCTGAAGGCCGAGCCTCAGCTGGCGGCGTTGCGATCATGACAACTTTTGTCATGCCGAACGAAATGAGGCATCCGTCCACCGGGGGCGGATTCCTCGCGAGGCTCGGAATGACAAAGCTGGGATTAGTCGCCAGCGCTTTTCTGCTCACCGCCTGCGGCGGCGCGCCCAGCGCTGCCCCCGCGAGTCCTGCCGCGAGCTCGGCCAAGCCTGCCGCTTCAGTCTCTGCGTCCATCAAGCCCGCTGCCTCTGGCGTGGCCAGCGACGCGGCCAAGCCCGGCCTGCGTAAGGTGCGCTACGGCAGCACCGGCGCCGGCTTCAATCCTTTCATCGCGCTGGACCAGGGCTACTTCGCCGAGCAGGGCATCGACATCGAGCTGTTCAGGTTCGACTCGGCGGTCAATATGATCACGCCGCTTGGAGCCGCGCAGATCGAGGCCGGCTCCGGGGCCATTGGCGCGGGCTTGTGGAACGCCGTGGCCCGCGGCGTGAACGTGAAAGTGGTAGCCGACGGCGGGCACACCGAGCCAGGCTACCCCCAGCAGGAGCTGATCGTCCGCAAGGCGCTGGTCGACAGCGGCAAAGTCAAAACGACGGCCGATCTCAAAGGCCTGAAAGTTGGCATGTCGGTGCGAGGCAGCAGCATCGAGTACGTCATCGCCAGGATGCTGCAAAAAGGCGGCCTGACCATGAAGGACATCGAGCCCATAGAGATGCCGCCGACGGAGTTCGCCATCGCCATGGCCAACGGCAAGGTGGATGCCGCCTTCTCCATCCAGCCATCGATCACCACGCTGATCACCGAGGGCCTGGGCGCACACCTCATGTACGACTACGAGGGTGTGACCGAGAGCCAGAGCCTGGCCCTGCTCTACAGTCCGCAATTTGCCGACTCGGACCTGGCGCTGCCGTTCATGATGGCGTACCTCAAGGGCATCCGCGTATACGACGACGCCTTCCAGAAAAAGCTCCCGGAGGCGCGCGACAAAGCCTTCAACGCGGTGGTGAAGTACGGGCCGGTGAAGGACCGCTCAGTCTACGAGAAGTACACCTCGTTCTTCCTCGCCGATCCGGACGGCAAGCTCCGCCTGCCAAGCCTCAACGACCAGCAGGAGTACTTCCTCTCGACCGGCATTCAAACCACCCGCCTGGACTTCACCAAAGTCGTCGACACCCGCTTCGCCGAGCAAGCCTCAGCCAAGCTGGGACCGTATAAATAGACCTGCCGGAGAAGACCCCGGATGTGCCGAAGCATCAAGACCCTCGCGAATTTCGAACCGCCCGCCACTGACGATGAGATCCGGGCTTCGGCCCTGCAGTTTGTGCGCAAGCTGAGCGGCGTAAGCCGGCCATCCCGCGCGAACGAGCTGGCCTTCGATCGAGCCGTCGAAGAAGTGACGGCCGCTGCCAGCCGGCTTATGCGGTCGCTGACCACGACCGCGCCGCCGCGCAATCGCGCGGAGGAAGCGCGAAAGCATCAGGAGCGGTCGCGTTTGCGCTTCGCTTAACAGATCCGCCCGTCGCGGATGACGTGGCTGACCCGGCGCAGCGCGCTGATATCGTGCGAGGGGTCGCCCTCCACGAGCATCAGATCGGCCCGCTTGCCCCTGGTGATCGAGCCCGTCTCGCCATCGATCTGCAACGCCTCCGCGGCCAGGCTGGTGGCCGCGCGGATGGCGGCCAGCTCGGACATGCCCAGACGCTTGACCAGCGTCTCGACCGTATAGGCGAAGTCGTGGGTATGCGTCCGGGGCATGCCTGCGTCCGAGCTGGCCACAATCCGAGTGCCCAGCTCGATCATCTGCCGAGCAGCCTCGAAGCGGCTCTCCTGGGCTGAGCGAGTCCGCGCCCAGTCCTCCGGCGGGACGTCCGGAATGGGCTCCTCGGGACTGAGCCGCGCGCGAAAGCCAAAGGTGGGGCTGACGTAGATGCCCTGGTCCACGATACGCTGCGCCAACTCCGGCTCATAGGCCGTCGAGTCGCCGGGCCCCACCCACGAGCAATGCTCCAGGCCATCGACGCCTGCCGCCACGGCGTTGCGGATGCCCTCTACGCCGTGGACGTGCGCCGTCAGGCGCCGGCCGAGAGCATGAGCCTGCTCGACGGCCACCCGCAGGTGCTCGGTCGAATACTGCGGCAGCTCCGGGTTCGACCCGGGCGTCGTTCGCCCGCCGGTGGCCATGACCTTGACCACGTCGACGCCGTTCTCGCACACCCGACGGACGGCGGCGGTCAGGTCCTCGACCGAGTCTGCCTCGGAGCCCAGGTAATGGAAATGGCCGCCGGTGCGGGTGATGGCCGGGCCGGCCAGCACGAGCCGCGGCCCCAGCAGCTGGCCGGCATTGATGGCGTCCCGCAGCGGGCTCAGCAGGAATTCGCGGCTGCCGAGGTCGCGCATAGTGGTGACGCCAGCTCGCAGCCCGGCCTGGGCTTTGGCCACGGCGCGGACCAGCAGCTCATCATCCGAAGCGGCCATGTAGGTGGCGGGCGAGCAGCGCTCCGCCGGGCACATAAGGTGCACGTGGCAATCAATCAGGCCAGGCAGCAGAGTCGAATCCGGGGCATCGACGACCTCCGCGCCAACGGCCTCGCCCAAATCGGCGGCTCGACCGATCCACGCGATGCTGCCGTCCTCAACCACCACCGCCTCAGCCTGCCGCGCCGGCCTGCCCGTGCCGTCGATGACGGCGGCGGGCTTGATGACGATCATTTCGGAATTGAGAATTGGGAATTGAGAACTGGGGCGATTCTTGCACGGCGCTGGCTCAACAGGACCCCAAGCACCGTCGCCAGCAGGCACACGCCGCCCCAGGTGAACATCGTCAGCCGAATGCCGGCCGCCCTGGCCAGGAAGCCGGTGAACAGCGCGCCCAGCGGTGTGGCGCCCATCACCAGCGTGGTGTACAGGCCCATCACCCGGCCACGCAGCGCGTCCGGCGCCCGCAGCTGGAGCGTGCTGTTGGAGGACATCGTGAATAGCGAGGCGGTGAAGGAGAAGGCGGTCACCAGCAGCCAGGCGAGCGGGAACCATTGCGCCAGCGACGCCGCTGACAACAGCAGGCTGAAGCTCACCGCCGCAATCAGGATGCTCCGGTAGCTCGGCCGGCCCGAGCCAGCCAGCCCCACGGCCGCCGCTAGGGCGCCAACACCCACTCCGGCCGACAGCAGGCCGAAGCCCTCGGGCCCGAGCTGCAG
>DATGVV010000080.1:0-3870 GCA_035299885.1 Chloroflexota bacterium
AGGGCAGATGGAAGTAGACGCAGGTGGCGGAGTAGGCCTCCTTGGGCATAGGCAGCCCGGACAGGCGCTCCACTTCAGGCGAGTGGGCCGCCAGGACGACGACGTCGGCTTCGAAATCCTCGCTCGGCGTGCGGACGCCAACTGCCTTTCCGCCGTTGACCTCCAGCCGCAAGGCCGGGGTATTCAGCCGAATGGCGCCTTCGGGCAAGTCGCGGGCAATCTGGTCTGGGATAGCCTGCATGCCCTGGCGGGGGATGGCGGCGCGGCCCTCGGCCAGCATCTTGAGATCAAAGAGAAAGCAGCGCGAGCTGATGCTCAGGCTCCGGTCCAAGAAGATAGTCCCGAACAATCCGCGCAGGAACAAATCGAGCAGCTGCTCGGAGAAGCCGTAGGCCCGCAGAAATTCCGCGCTGGCTATGTCCTCGCTGCGCAGGAGGTCGGGGATCGGCTGTTTCCGCACGTGGCGTTGCAGCTTGAGCAGCTTCAGCTTGTCCCCGGGCGCAGCCAGCGAGGACAGCAGGCTAGGCACCAGCGCCTTGGGATCGCGCCGCGGGTCGCCCAGCTCATGCCAGTGGCCGCCTTCGACCACCACGGTGCCCACATCGAAGCTGCGCAGCTTCAGCGCCTTGATGTCCAGCTGGCGCTGCACCGCGGGATAGGCCGTGAACAGCGTCTGAAAGCCACGATCGAGCCGGAAGCCGTCCAGGACGTCGGTCCGAACCCGCCCTCCGACGCCGTCGCTGGCCTCGACCAGCGCCACTTCCCAGCCGGCGCGATGCAGCGTGCGCGCGGTAACCAAGCCTGCTAAACCGGCGCCAGCGACTACGGCTTTCACCGCTCAATTGTGTAGGCACCGTGATTGCTATAGTCCGAGCTAGCAGGCTATGGGGCGCAATTATTCGCCAGAGATCCTGAGCCAGCTGCGATACGGCAACGGCCAGGTACTCAGCGGCGATACCGCGCTCATCATCCTCAAGGCGCTGCTGGAGTCGGGGGTCAGCTATCTCGGCGGCTATCCGGGCAGCCCCACGGCCAGCCTGTACGATGCCCAGACCGACGCTTACGACGACCTGCTCAAACCGATGGGCATCTACTTCGAGGGATCGGGCAATGAGGCCTCGGCGGCATCGCTGATCGCCGGATCGATCAACCACCCTATGCGCGGCGCCGTTGGCTGGAAGTTCGTGGGCACGAACGTCGCCGCCGACGCGCTGGCGCACATCTCGGCCTCGGGCGTAACCGGTGGGGCGCTGTGCCTGGTCGGCGAGGACTACGGCATGGACAGCTCCAGCGTGGCCGAGCGCACGCTGCCCTACGCCCACAAGACCAACCTGCCGTGCATTGATCCCCGCGCCGACCCGCGAACGATCCACCATCTCATCAAGGAGGGCTTCGCGCTCTCGGAGGCGTGCCACGAGCCGGTGTTGTTCCTGGTCCAGACGCGCGCCGCGAATATGAAGGGCAGCGTCGAGTGCGGCGACAACGTCGAGCCGGCGATCAGCATGACCAAGCCGTTGGACGCGCTGCGGCGCGATCCGCAAACGATCCCGCTAGGCAAGCCAGCCCACGACCAGGAGCACGCAAAGTACACCCAGCGACTCCCCGCGGCGCGGCAGTTCGTGCTGGAGCACGGCCTCAACGAGCTGTTCCCTGGCAGCGGCGCCGCGTCGCGGGCCGGCCTCATCACGCATGGGGTGGTGTTCAACACCACCATGCGCGCCCTGTACATGTTGGGCGAGGCCGACCTGCGCGGCCAGGCCAGCCTACCGGTGCTGCAGCTGAACGTCATTAGTCCGCTGATTCCGGAGCAGATTGCGGACTTTCTGCGCGACAAGGACCACGTGCTGATCCTCGAGGAGGGCATGCCAAACCTGATCGAGGATCAGATCCGGGCCATCGCTCAGCGCTTCGAGCTGCGCACCCGCATCTACGGCAAGGACCTGCTGCCGCCGGACGGCGAGTACAGCCCGGCGGTGCTCGTGGAGGGGCTGAGCGCGTTCCTGGCGCAGCGCGTGTACGCGACCAATGGCCATCGGGCTGGCATCGAGCAGCGCATCGGCGAGCTCAAACGGCACATGGACGAGGTCCGCGCGTCGGAACACCAGCCTGTAGCCAACCGGCACCCGGTGTTCTGCACCGGCTGCCCAGAGCGGCCGATCTACAGCGCGCTCAAGATCATGAACCGGCAGTTCGACCGGCCCTACTACGCCGGCGACATCGGCTGCTACGGCATGGGCGTGCTGCCGCCCTTCAATATGAATGACAGCATCACCGGCATGGGCACGGGCCTGGCCACCACCGGCGCGATGTCGCGCATGACCAAGCAAAAGACGGTGGCCTTCATGGGCGACGGCACATTCTGGCACAGCGGTCTGACCACCAGCGTGGCGAACGCGGTCTACAACAACTCGGACGCGGTGATGGTGCTGTTCGAGAACGGCTGGACGTCCATGACCGGCCAGCAAGAGAACCCCGCCAGCGGACGCAACATCCGCGGTGAGACCTCGCCCAAAATGGACGCCGAGGAGACACTGCGGGGCATGGGCGTGAGGTGGGTGCAGCGCGTCGATCCATATGACGTGCACAGCACGATGAAGGCGCTGTCGCGGGCTTTCACGTCCCAGGAGCCTGGCCTAAAGGTGGTTATTTCAGATGGCGAGTGCATGCTGCAGCGGCAGCGCTGGGAGAAGCCGCTGAAGCAGCAGCAGCTCGCGGCGGGAAAGATGGTGGTTGACCCCAAGTTCGGCGTGGACGAGGACGTATGCACGGGCGATCACGTGTGTATCCGGCACAACGGCTGCCCCTCGCTGACTCTCAAAGCGAACCCCAACCCGCTGAAGCAGGACGAGGTTGTGACCATCGCCTCGAGCTGCGTCGGCTGCGGACTGTGCGGCGAGATCGCCCACGCGGCGGTGCTGTGCCCGTCCTTCTACAAGACGGAGGTTGTATCCAACGCGTCGTTGTGGCAGCGGCTACGGACAGCATTTGACCGGCTGTCGGTGCGGCTTCTTTTCAGGCTGGCGATCTGATGAGCCCTCAGCCTAGCCCTATCCCAGAGCGAGAAGGGGTCAGGTTGCGGTCGGTCTACATTGCGGCTGTTGGAGGGCAGGGTGGGAACCTGTTTACGGAGTGGCTGACGGCGGCGGCGGCTATTGGGGGGCAGCGGGCGCAGTCAGTGTCGCTGACGGGGCTGTCCCAGCGGGGCGGAGCGACGGGGTATTACGTCGAGCTGGCCGCCGGGGAGGATAAGGAGCAAGCCATCTTCTGCCAGTACCCGGTGCCCGGGCAGTTGGACGTGCTGGTCGGGCAGGAACTGCTGGAGATGGCCCGGGCTGTCGAGCAGGGCCTCACGTCGGAGAAGACCACCATCATTACAGCCACCCACCGGATGCTGTCGACGCCCGAGAAGCTGCCGGCCGGCGGCGGAGTCATGGACTCCGGCGAGTTGCTGGAGCTGGGCCGCAAGTTCTCAGGCCGCCTGATCGCCATCGACGCGGTGGAGGTGGCTAAGCAGCACGGCATGGATGAGATCCTGGCTAACGCCATCCTGCTCGGCGCGCTGGCTGCCATCGACACGCTGGGCCTCACCCCGGAGGCCTACAAAGACGCCATCAAGCGCACCGGCATCGGCGTCGAGCACAATCTGGCGGCGTTCGAGATCGGGCACGAGCACGTCGCCTCCAGTAGGGCGGGCTTCCAGCCCGCCGACGGGCAGGATTCCCGGCCCACCCCAGAGGAGCGAGCCGAGGCCAATGCGTCGCGGCTGAGCAAACGCAAGGCCCGACAGTATCGCGAGCTGTTGCACGAGACGGCGGCCAGCTGGCCAGAGCCGCTGCGCACCGTCTTCGTCGAGGCCCTTTACCTGCTCAT
>DATGVV010000081.1:0-2226 GCA_035299885.1 Chloroflexota bacterium
CGTATCGGGCAGGGCAGCGACCGCGCCATCCAGAGCGCCGCTCGTGAGGGCAGCCATGCGGGCGGCCAGCGAGCCCACCTGGATCAGCTGCACGTCCTTGTCGGCATCCAGGCCAAGCTTCCTGAGGGCGGCCCGGGTGGCGCTGTCGGAAGACGAGCCAATGCGGCTGATGCCCAGCTTCTTCCCTTTGAGATCCTGGGCGGTCTTGATGTCGTTCCGCACTTCGAGCTTGTAGGGATAGACGGGCGAGAGCGTCAGCAGGACCACCAGATCGGCGCCCTCGACGGTGGCAGCGAGGGCTTCCGAGCCACCCATGGCAGCGAACTTGACCTCGTCGGACAGCAGCGCCCCGACGCCCAGTGAGCTCTCGATCAGGCGTGCGTCCACCGTCAGGCCATTCTTCTTGAAGATGCCGGTGTCAACCGCGGCCCACAGCGGCGTGTTGATAGGCGTGAGCTCGCTGTAGGCGGCCAGGATGGTGCCGGGCGGCGCGGGCGCGATAGAGGGCTTGGCGCTCACGGACGGCTTGGCGCCAGCCGCCGCGCTGGTGGCGGGACTGGCCGCGGCGGCGGAGGTCTTCGCGGCCGCCGAACCGGCGGGCGCCGAGCTGGCGGGCGCCGGCGCCGCACCTCCACAGGCGGCGAGCAGCAAAGCTGCGATGACTCCGATAAGGGTGAACAAGCGAGAGTTCATAACCGTTCTCCTTGGCGATTCCACCGGTGCGTGTAGGATACGCCTACCTCTACCTCTCAGGAGAAGCCAATGTTCCGCGCATCCTGGCCCGTCCTGGTTCCCGCCCTGCTCTTGACGGCTTGCGGCGCGGCTGCGCCAGCGCCTTCTCCGAGTGGCGCTTCAAGCTCCACGGCGCCAAAGCCATCAGCCGCGGCCCAGCTCAAACCGCTGAAGATCGCCTTTGTGGCCATCAGCACCACCACCCTGCCGATGTGGATCGCCGAGGCCAAAGGCTTCTATAAGCAACAGGGGCTGGACGCCCAGGTGACCTACGTCCAGGGCAGCACCACCGCCATTCCGTCGCTGGTCGCCGGCGAGCTGCAGGTCATCGAGGCTCAAGCCGCCGCATCCGTGCAGGCCCAGCTGCAGGGCCAGGACACCGTGTCCCTGGCGACCCACGTGCCGTACGCCGACGTGAAGTTCGTCTCCTCCCCCAAGATCGGCAAGATCGAGGACCTCAAGGGCAAGAGCGTGGCCGTCACCAAGCCGGGCACGGTCACCGACGTCGTCGCACGGGCGGTGCTGCCCAAGTACGGACTGATGCCGGACAAGGACGTCCGGATCACCTACGTCGACACGCAGCCGGGCCAGCTGGCCGCCCTCCAGAACGGCGTCGTCGACACCATCCTGGTGCCGCCGCCCTTCGATGAAACCGCCAAGAAGTTGGGCATGCAGATGCTGCTCGACGTGCGGCCCCTGAATATTCCGTACCCAACGGACGGCGTCGTGACCACTCGCAAGTTCCTGCGCGAAAACCCCGACCTCGTCAACCGTTACCTAAAAGCCTTCGTCCAGGCGGTCCGCTTCGCGCCGGCCAACGCCGACGAGACCAAGAAGATCCTGTCCGACCGCACCAAGGAGACCGATCCGGCGATCCTCGAGGCCGCCTACAAGACTCAGATGAACGACTGGGCCAACCCACCGCTGCCAACTATCGAGGGCATCCAGACGCTGCTGCCTCTGTTCCCCGGAGGACAGGGCAAGAACCCAGCCGACTTCATCGATCCGGCGCCGCTGGAGAAGGCCATCAAAGAGCTGGACGCTAACTAATTCCCCCTCCCTCCCATGGCCTTTGACGAAGCAGCCGCCCAGCGCGTCCTGGCCGGCATCAGTGGCGACGAGCTGGCCCAGCTCGGGGTAGACCTGGTCAACTGCCCCAGTCCCACCGGGCAGGAGGCGCCCGCCGCCGAGTACATGCTCGATTGGTTTCAGCGCCACGGCCTGAAGGCGATCCGCCAGGAGGTCGAGCCCGGCCGGCCCAATGCCGTGGGCATCCTCAAAGGCAGCGGCGGCGGGCTGTCGCTGATGTTCAATGGCCACCTGGATACCAGCTACACCGGCACCGCCGAGGACCTGCGCATCATCGTCACGCTGGAGCCAGACGAGCTGCTCAGAGGCGCCATTCGCGACGGCAAGGTCTATGGCCTGGGCATATCAAATATGAAGGGCGGACTGGCCGCTTTCATGGTCGCCGCCAAAGCCATCAAGGAGAGC
>DATGVV010000082.1:0-4409 GCA_035299885.1 Chloroflexota bacterium
CCCCATGCCACTGAGGACCGAAAACATCAGTTCACTGATAGCCTGATCGTCTTCGACCAGCAGGACGCGTTTGTCCTTGCCCGAGGTTGTCATGGGACTGCTCAGGCGGCCCCGTACTCCTTTCCACCGCTGGCTCGCACGACGGACCGCACGCGCTGCCCACCCTGCTTCATACCGCCCGTGCGCGCAAGATGTATGCCTCCAGGCGCAGTACGATCAGCCTCACGAGCAGTACCACAGACCGGCGCCGACCCCGCATTGCCGTGGACGTCATGGGTGGCGATCATGCGCCCGGGGCGGCCTTGGAGGCGGCGCGGCGCGCGCGCGGCGAGGGCAAGGTCGATGTGGTCCTGGTTGGCCCGCGCGAGGTCGTAGCCGGCAGCGGCTTCGAGTACGTCGAGGCCCGCGAGGTCGTCACGATGGACGACAAACCGGCCCGCATCCATCGCGAGAAACCGGATTCGTCGATGCGGCTGGCCGTGCAGCAGGTCAAGGACGGGAAAGCCGACGGGGCGTTCAGCGCAGGCAACACCGGCGCGCTGCTGGCTATCGGGCTGTTCACGCTGGGGCGCCTGCCGGGCATCGATCGGCCCGCGCTCGGCGGCGTGTTCCCGACGCGCTCCGGCCAGACGCTGCTGATCGACGCCGGCGCCAACGCCGACGTGAAGCCGCAGTACCTGCTCCAGTTCGCGGTCATGGGCAGCGTCTACATGGAGCGCGTCTTCGGACTGCCGAGCCCTCGGGTGGGCCTGCTTAACGTCGGCCATGAGGAGGGCAAGGGCAACCAGCTCACCCGGGAGGCCTATCCGCTGCTGGCCGCCAGCGGCCTGAATTTCGCCGGCAACATCGAGGGCAAGGACGTGCCCGAGGGCGCTGTGGACGTGGTGGTCTGCGATGGCTTCACGGGCAACGTGATCGCTAAGCTCAGCGAGGGCCTAGCCGGCGTGCTGAGCGGCTGGATCCGCGAGGAGATCAAGAAGGAGAAGATGGCGCCTCTGGGCGCGCTGCTGCTGCGGCGGGCCTTCAGCCGCGTGCGGGAGCGCTTCGCCTACGCCGACTACGGCGGCTGCGCGCCGCTGTTCGGCCTGGACGGCCTGGTCGTTAAGGCCCACGGCCGCTCCGACGCCGCCGCCATGGTCTACGCCATCAACCTGGCCGCCCAAGCCGTCGAGGAGCGCTTGATTGATCACCTGCGCGATTCCCTCTCCCGCCGCAGCGGGAGAGGGCTAGGGTGAGGGAGCCTCCGGCGTCCGCATAAATAGCGCGCTCGCTTCTGCAAGGACCTCGCCGGAGGCAGCCTGCACCTCGGCTCGCGTCTCGAGCGTGCGGCCGCGGTCGCGGCTGATCCAGCCGCGGATAGTGAGCGGGACGCCGGTGCGCACCGGCTGGCGATAGCGGACCTCCAGCCGGCCGGTGTAGTACATGCGGGTGCTGGCCGCGGCGGCCCAGGCCATGGCTTCGTCCAGCAGCACGGTTACCAGCCCGCCGTGCATCACGCCGTCCCAGCCCTGATGCTCCAGCCCTGGCGTGAACTGGGCCTGCACCCCGCCGTCGGGATGGTGCTCGAAGGCCAGGTGCAGCCCGATGGGATTCGCCGGGCCGCAGCCAAAGCAGCCCTCGTTGGCCAGCGGCGCACTGATGGGCACGAAATTACGCTACCATCCGGTGGATCATGATCCTCAGCGACCGCTCCATTCGTGAGGAGCTGGCCGCTGGCCGCATCCGGATCGAGCCGTTTGACGAGCAACAGATCCAACCATCGAGCGTCGATCTCCGCCTCGGCCACCGCTTCCGCCGCTTCCAGCGCAGCAACAAGCCGTTCATCGACGTCAAGCTGCCGGTGCACGACCTCATGGAGGTGCTCGAGATCCCCACTGGCGAGCCGGTGATCGTCCGTCCCCGCGAGTTCATGCTCGGCACGACCGTCGAGACAGTGACCATTCCCGACGACATGGTCGGGCGGCTGGAGGGGCGCAGCTCGCTGGGCCGGCTGGGCATCATCATCCACTCGACGGCCGGCTACGTTGACCCTGGCTTCTCAGGCCAGGTGACGCTGGAGATCTCGAACCTGCTGGACGAGGCGGTGGCCCTCTATCCGGGCATGCGCATCGCCCAGATCTCGTTCAGCCGCATGACCACCGCCGCCGACCGGCCTTACGGCAGCGGCGACCTGGCCAGCAAGTACCAGGGGCAGGGGGACACCACGGCCTCGCGCCTGTACTTGGATTTCGTGGAGAAGAAGGCCTAGTCCAGCCCTGAGCGCCGGACGGCCGGACGAGCTACTTCCGGCTCCTCTTCCTCATCCTCTTCTTCCTCTTCCGCACGGCCCAGAATCGACGGCTCACCGTAGTTCGGCCGCGGTTTGGCCGGCAGCCGTAGGAAGCGCAGGGCGATGACGGTCAGGAAGGTGGCGAAGGCCGCCACGGCGAAAAAGCCGGTGCCGGACAGCATGCCGATGCCCGCCACAATCCAGATGCTGGCGGCCGTGGTCAGGCCGCGGACGGTGGCCCGGGTGCGCCAGATCGTTCCGGCGCCCAGGAAGCCCACGCCGGTGACCACCTGCGCGGCAACGCGGCCCACATCCGAGTTTCCGCCGGTTGGCGACACAAAGCCGTAGATCGAGGCGACCACGAACACGGCCGACCCACCGGCCACGAGCATGTGCGTCCGGAAGCCCGCCGGCTGGTTGTGCCGCTCGCGCTCGAAGCCCACCAGGCCGCCCAGGACGAACGCCACCAGCACCCGCAGGAAAAGCACCAGATCCGTGGGCGTGAGCCCGATGTAGCTCATATCTTGAGCACCGCCGCGCCGCGCACCCTACTGTGGCGCACCATGTCCAGCGCCTCGTTCGCGGCCTCGAGCGGCAGCACCTCAACCTCGGTCTTGATTGGCGCCTGCTCGACGATGCCCAGGAAGGTGCGGGCGTCCTCTCGCGTGGCGGCGGTCACGCTGCGCAGGACGCGCTCGTCGAACAGGTAGCGCTGGTAGTCCATCTCGGGTATGGCCGTGGAGTATACCGAGCCGATGGCCACCGTCCCGCCCTTGCGCACCGCCCGCAGGGCGTCCAGCGCGGCCGATCCGATTGGCGCGAAGACAATCGCGCGGTCGGCCTGGCTCTCGGGCAGCTCGCCCGACGGACCTGCCCAGGAGGCGCCTAGATCGCGCGCCAGTTGCTGGTGGCCCGGGCTGCGCGTGCCGACCAGTACGGCGCAGCCCCAGTGGCGCAGCAGCTGCATGACCACGTGGGCCGACGCGCCGAAGCCAATAAGCACCACCGTCTCGCCCGACTGAACCCCGCACACCCGCACCGCCCGGAAGCCGACAATGCCGGCGCACAGCAGCGGCGCCACGGCGGCATCGTCGTACTTGGCCGGTAGATGGTGACTGAAGGCCGCCGGCGCAACGACGTATTCCGCGTAGCCGCCGTCCACGTCATAGCCGGTGAACAGCGGCGCCTCGCACAGGTTCTCCCGGCCGGTCTGGCAGTAGCGGCAGACGCCGTCGCTCTGGTACAGCCAGGGCACGCCGGCGCGGTCGCCCTCTTTGAACCCGGCCGCGCCCGCTCCGACCTGGTCTACGATGCCGACGATCTGGTGGCCGGGCACGATGGGGCTCTTGCGCCGCGGCAGGTCGCCGTCGACGACGTGAAGATCGGTATGGCACACGCCGCAGGTCGACACCCGCAGCCGGATCTGGCCCGTGCCGGCCTCAGGCGCAGTCAGCTCTATCAGCTTGAGCGGCTCGCGGGGCCGCTCGCTCGCCATAGCTCTCATAAAAGTCGTCAGGCGTCAGGCGTCAGTGGGCGGGGACTGATGACTCCATCAGTGCCAGTATGCGATGTGCGCGCCGATGGTTGGCTCTTCATCGGCCGGCCAGCGAGCCGTGCGAGAGGCGGTGAGGGTGTGGAACGAGCCGTACTTGCCGCGGTAGTAGAGCAGCGGGCGGCCCTCCCGAAACGTGGCGGCCTGCACTCGCCCCACCAACACCGTATGGTCGCCCAGCGGCAGCTCCTGCTCGACGTCGCAGTCCAGCGTGGCGATTGTCCCGCCGAGCGTCACCGACCCGCTGGCGAGGACGTCGTAGCGCGCGCCCTCGAAGCGGCCGTCCTCCTCACCGGCGAAGCGGTCTGACAGCTCCTGCTGGTCCACGCTCAGGATGCTGACGCCGAAGACGCCCCGGCGCCGGATGATCTCCAGCGTGGGTGCGTTGCTGGCCAGGGACGTCACAATGAGCGGCGGCTCGAACGACACGAACAGGAAGGCGCTGACCGTCATGCCGCGCGGCTGGCCTTTCTTGGGGGCGGCAGCCACGATCGTGACGCCCTCGGCGAAGCGGGCCACCGCCCGCCGCAGATCGCTCTCGGTTACCGCCATGTGGCACCGATCATAGGGCGAGGCCCGCCGCCTCCT
>DATGVV010000083.1:0-5022 GCA_035299885.1 Chloroflexota bacterium
TCCCAGCCACCTGGCCCACCCCGCAACATCCGCCGCGGGTTGGGTATAGCCTCCCTGTTCCACGTCGGCGGCGGCGCGCGGGTGTACCGCTCCGATGGCTGCGGCGCGATCGTGCGGATCGACGACTTCGGCAAAGTCACCGTCATCATCGGCGCGTCCGAGATCGGGCAGGGGTCCGACACCGTGCTGGCCCAGATCTGCGCCGACACCCTCGGCGTGCCGGTCGAAAAGGTCGAGATCGTCCAGGACGATACGCTGGTCTGCCCCTGGGACGTGGGCGTGCACGCCAGCCGCACCACCTTCATCGCCGGCAACGCCACCAGGATGGCCGCCGAGAAAGCGCGCGACAAGCTGCTGGAGCTCGCCTCCGGCGTCCTGGAGGAGCCCAAGGAGCACCTCGACATCGAGAACGGCGTCATCACCAGCCGCCGCGAGCCGAGCCGCCGGCTCGACTACGCCCGCGCCATACGGGCCACGCACTTCCGCGAGGGCGGCACCCAGCTCATCGCAGAGGCCTTCTACGACCCGCCGACCGTCATGCAAGACGAGCACTTCAAGGGCAACATCTCCGCGACCTATGCCTTCGGCACGCAGATCGCCGAGATCGAGGTGGACATGGACACTGGCCGCATTGACGTGCTGCGCGTAGTGGCGGCGCATGACGTGGGCCGGGCGCTCAACCCGGCCGGAGCCGAGGGCCAGATCGAGGGAGGGATAGCTATGGGGCTGGGCTACGCCGTGACCGAACAGCTCATCGTGCAGGAAGGCAAGGTGGTCAACCCGTATTTCCGCGATTACAAGCTGGCCACCGCCCGCGACATGCCGGCAGTCAAAGTCATTCTCGTCGAGACGCACGATCCGGGTGGGCCGTTCGGGGCCAAGGGATTGGGCGAAGCCGGGGCCATCTGCACCGCGCCGGCGATTGCCAACGCGCTGTACGCCGCCACCGGGGTGCGCATCAAGGCTCTGCCGCTCACGCCCGAACGCGTGCTCGAGGCGTTACATAGGAATTTGGCATCAGGAATTTAGAATTTAGTAGCTGGCCGCCTGCCAGAGTAGTAGAGTCGTGACAGTGCATCGCTTTTATGCCTCCGTAGCGGATGGGCGCGCCAAGTTCAGCCGGGCGCAGGCGCATCAGATCCGCCACGTGCTGCGGCTGCGCGACGGCGAGCAGGTCGCGGTCTTCGATGGCGCCGGCGGCGAGTGGCTGGCTCAGGTCAACGGCGAATCCGCCGAAATCTGCCGGCCGGTCGAGACGCCCGCCGAGCCGGAGACGCAGCTGACGCTGTTTCAGGCGCTGATCAAGCCGGCGCGCTTTGAGTGGGTCCTGCAGAAGGGCACCGAGCTGGGCATCGTGCGCTTCGTGCCGTTCCTGGCGGAGCGCAGCGTCGCCTCCGGCGAGAAGCCGTCGCGTTGGCGCTCGATTGTGGTCGAGGCCGCGGAGCAGAGCCGCCGCCGCATCGTGCCGGACGTCGCGCCGGCGCTGTCCTTCGAGGACGCCATCGCCGAGGCCACGCGGGAGGGCGTGCCGTTCATGCCTTGGGAAGGCGTGGAGCGCCCGAAGCTCAGCAGCGTCCATCGCCCCGCGCGCAAGATGACGCTGATCATCGGCCCCGAGGGCGGCTTCAGCGAGGCCGAGGTGGAGCGCGCCCGCTCACGCGGGGCCGTTGCCGTGAGCCTGGGGCGGCGCATCCTGCGCTCTGAGACCGCGGCCATCGTGGGCGCCACGCTGCTGCTGCACCTGAACGGCGAGCTCTGATGTCATTCTGAGCGGAGCGAAGAATCTTCTCGCGTGCCGCTGCGGCGGAAGGTCCTTCGGCTTTCGGTCTCAGGATGACATGAACTGCCACGCTACGATCCCCTCGTGGATCGACCCACGCTCTCCATCGCCACCCTCGGTTGCAAGGTCAACCAGGCCGAGAGCGACGCCTACGCCCAGCGCTTCAGCGACGCCGGCTTCCGGCTCGTCTCGCCCGATGAGCCGGCGGACGTGTGCGTGGTCAACTCCTGCACAGTCACTAACGTTGGCGACCAGAAGTCGCGCCAGCTGATCCATCGACTGCGACGCGCCAACCCCGATTCGCTATTGGCCGTCACCGGCTGCTATGCCGCCGTGGCGCCGCTGCAGGTGGAGCGGCTGACGGGGGCTGACCTGGTGGCCGGCCTCGCCCAGAAGGACGAGCTCGTGGAGCTGGTGAGCGAGCGGCTGGTGGAGCGGGGAATGGCCTTGCCGGCTCCAATGTCAGTGGAGGACCTGGTGCGCGCAACCCCGCGGACGCGGCTGAACGTTAAGGTCCAGGACGGCTGCAACGACTTCTGCGCCTACTGCATCGTGCCCTTCTCGCGCGGCCGCGCGAGAAGCATGCCCCTGGAGGAGGTCGTGCGGCAGGTGGATCGGGCCGTGCGGGAGGGCTACCAGGAAGTGGTGCTGACTGGCATCAACATGACGACGTATGGCCGCGACAGCGGAACCGACTTTGGCAGGCTTCTGGAGGCGGTGCTGGAGCGGACGGCCATTCACCGCGTCCGCCTGAGCTCCATCGAGCCCTTCAAGTTCGACACCGCCTGGCTGCCGCTGTGGAGCAGCGGGCGCCTCTGCCGCCACCTGCACCTGCCGCTGCAAAGTGGCTGCGACGCCACCTTGCGCCGCATGCGGCGCCGCTACGACTGCGCGGGCTTTGCGCGGCTCGTGGATGACATCCGAAGCCACGTAGCGGGCATGGCCATTTGGACGGACGTCATCGCCGGCTTTCCGGGCGAAACCGAGGAAGAGTTCGAGCAGTCCTACCGATATATAGAGTGGCTCGACTTCGCCGGAATCCACGTCTTCCGCTACTCGCCGCGGACCGGCACCAAGGCGGCGACGATGGACGGGCGCGTGCTGGATCGGGTCAAAAAGGAACGCAGCGAGCGCCTGCTGGCGCTGTCCGAGACCGGCAAGCGGCGTTTCGCCGGCCGGCTCATCGGATCGGTGCAGGCGGTGCTGTTCGAGGACAACGGGGACGGCCTCACCGACAATTACGTGCGCGTCCAGGCCGCGGGCGGTCAGCCCAACATGTTTGCGCGCGTGCGCATCACAGGCCTGGCCGACGACGGCGCCGAAGGGGAGATCGTGCGTGGCTGACTGCATCTTCTGCAAGATTGCGTCTGGGGAGATCAAGGGCAACGTCGTCTACCAGGACGAGCACGTCACCGGCTTCCGCGACCTGAACCCGCAGGCGCCCACGCACGTGCTGCTCATCCCCAACCGCCACGTCGCCTCGATTGCCGAGCTGGACGACGCGGATCTCAGCCTCCGGCTCTTGCAGGCCGCCCGCAAGGTGGCCCAGGATGAGAAGCTCGAGAACGGCTGGCGCCTCGTCACGAACGTCGGCCCCGACGCCGGTCAGAGCGTGTTGCACCTGCACTGGCACGTCCTCGGCGGCCGCCACATGGGCTGGCCGCCCGGCTGAGGGATCCGCAGCTGGGACGGATGCCTCGCTCACGCTCGGCATGACAAAGAAGCCTGCCGTCGAAGTCAGCCTCGCAATCGAGCCAGGCGTTGACAATGCCGAGCACCCCGAGCTGTTAGAAGAATCCGTCCGGCAGGCGGTCTCGATCGGTGTCAGCCAGCCCGACCGGCCGATCCCGTTCGGTGTCCAGCCGGTGCTGGAGGTCAACGTCATCCTCACCGATGACGCCCGCATCCACGAGCTGAACCGCCACTTCCGCGGTATCGATGCCCCAACGGACGTGCTGTCCTTCTCCCAGATCGAAGGCGGCGAGCTCGTGCCTGCGCCCTCTGGCCGGCTGGCCCTAGGCGATGTGGTCATCTCGCTGGACACGGCCCGCCGCCAGGCGATGGAGCAGGGCCACTCGCCGGACGCCGAGCTGTGCCATCTGGCCGTCCACGGCGCCCTGCACCTGCTGGGCTACGACCACCAGACGGACGAAGATGAGGCGCGAATGAACGGGCTCGCGGAACATGTCATCCTGAGGAGCGCAGCGACGAAGGATCTTCACGCGTCGGAGGAAGATTCCTCGCCTACGGCTCAGAATGACAGGGGCTACCCGCTGACGTAGCGCGCTTCGTCGCGCGTTTCGACGTATTCGAGCTGGCGGCCCTTCTGTTCCCAAGGCGGCGTCCAGTCTGGCAGCCGCAGGCGCCAAGCCTCCAGCTTGGGCGTGACGTCGTCCACGAATGCCTGCCGCACCTCATCGTTGTCGCGCACCTTGAGGCCCAGCCGCCGGTACAGCTCGTTCTTGGGCGTGCTGGGCCGGCCGAAGATGTTCATGACCCGAGGGAACCAGCGGTCCAGCGCGTCTTGGATCTCATCGTGCGTCGCCGCGTCTTCGGCCATGCGCTGGACCCATAAGTCGCCGTGCTGCAGGTGCCCGGCCTCCTCTTCGGCGATCTTCTTGATCGTGCGGTTCCAGGGCTCGTACGAGCAGTGCTCGGCGTCGTACAGCTGGTGGGCCGCGCCTCGATCCATGCAGAAGTTGAACATGATGAAGTCGGCCCAGGTATCGATCGGGTAGTAGAAGATGTTCACCCGCTTGTCGCTGGCCAGGCGCTCGGTGCCGATGTTGTCCGCCTGGACCCGCAGATCCCAATCGTGCCGCGCCACGTGGCTGTCCACGTCGAAACCAATGCCGCGCAGCAGCTTGTACATGGCATGGGCGTGGCCGATCTCTTCGCGCACGATGTTGGCCACTGCGTACTTCTCGTTGATGCCCGGCGCCTTGGCGATCCACGGCATGTAGCCGATACCGCCGGCCAGCTCGGAATCGGCCTGCATGAGCATGAGGTTGAGGAGAGCCTGGTAGTACTCCGGGCTCATGTCGTCAACCGATCGGATCTTCTCACCGCCATCCAGCCGCCGCTGCAGTTCTTGAGGCGATGCGCTGGGCTTCATGGCTGACCCTCCACGTCAAATGCTAGCTAGAACTATGCCGGCCGAGCTTGCTCGGTAAGACGTAGGGTGGATTTACTAGCGAGTTTTACTTATATCGGTGTACAGTTCACGCGATGGAGAAGGCCCT
>DATGVV010000084.1:0-1926 GCA_035299885.1 Chloroflexota bacterium
TCACCGTGCTCCGCGACGATCCCCCACCGGGCGAGGAAGCGCAGGTCGATTTCGGACGGCTGGGCAAATGGACGGACCCGGTCAGCGGCGAAACGATGATTCTGCACGCGTTCATCCTAGTGCTATCGTTTTCTCGGCACATGTTCGTCGCCGTCGTGCGGCACATGGACGCCGCGACGTGGCTGGAGTGCCACGTGCGGGCGTTCACGTTCTTTGGCTCCACCCCGCGTCGGATCATCCTGGACAATCTCAAAAGCGGCGTGCTGCACCCGGACCTGTACGATCCGCTGCTCAACCGCGGCTATGCCGAGCTGGCCTATCATTTTGGGTGCTTGATCGATCCAGCCAGGTCCGCAAAACCCAAAGATAAGCCTCGGGTCGAGCGGCAAGTTCCCTTCGTACGCGAGAGTTTTTGGACCGGGCGCCTGTTTGGCAGCCTGGAGGAGATCAACACGGGTGCCGAGCGGTGGTGCCTGCGGGTGGCCGGACCTCGCGACCACGGCACCACGCACACGCCGCCGTTGCTGGTGTTTCAGACGATCGAGCAGTCGGCCATGCTGGCCTTACCGAGCACGCCGTTCGAGATCGTCACCTGGGCAAAGGCCAAGGTGGGCCGCGATTGCCATGCCCAGGTGCAGAACAGCTTGTACTCGATTCCGTCGCGCTACGTCGGCCAACGGCTGGACGTGCGGCTCGGCGCCAAGATCGTGCGCTTCTACTCGGGAATAGAGTTGGCCAAGACGCATCTGCGAGGTAAGCCCGGTCAGCGGCAGACGGATTGGAATGACTACCCACCGGAGAAGGCGGCCTTCTTCCAGCGCACGCCGACCTGGTGCCGCGAGCAGGCCAGCCAACTCGGCGAGCACGTCCGCGCCGCCGTCGACGAGCTCTTGGATCAGCATCATTTGCATTTCCTGCGGCAAAGCCAGGGCATCATCCGCCTCGCGGAGAAGTACGGTGAGGTGCGCCTGGACGCCGCCTGCCAGCGGGCGCTGGCGTATGGCAACCCGCACTACCGAACGATCAAAACGATCCTGGAGAAGGGGCTGGAGCCGCACGTGACGGAGCCCACTCCGCCAGCCATCGCCAGCGTTGGCGCCTACCTGCACGGGCCCGAAGCGCTGCTGGGCGTGATCGGGCCTGTTCAGCAGGAGATCCCAGCATGACCGCGACAACGTCGAAAACGCTGCTGACGTCGATTCCACCACAGCTGGTTCCGACGCTCAAGACGCTCCGGCTGGGTGGCATGCAGGACACGCTGCCGCTGCGATTGGACCAGGCTCAGCAGCAACGCCTCGGCTACCTCGAGTTCCTCGAGTTGCTGCTCGGCGACGAGATCGACCGACGCGCCAATCGGGCATTGGCCTCACGTCTCAGCAAGGCCCACTTCGAGGATAGTGACAAGACCTTCGAAAACTTCGACTGGACGTTCAACCCGAAACTGCCGCAGGAACAGCTGCGCGATCTGGCCACCGGTGGCTATCTCATGCGCAAGGAGCACATTCTGCTGTGCGGTCCGGCGGGAGTCGGCAAAACGCATCTCGCCGAAGGTCTTGGCCATCAGGCAGCTCGGCAGGGCTACCGGGTCGAGTTCATCAAGACCAGCCGGCTGTTGAGCGATCTCGGCGGCGGGCATGCCGACGGCACCTGGGACGGTCGGCTGCGCCACTACCTGCTGCCAGCGCTGTTGATCCTGGACGACTTCGCCATGCGCGAGTACACGAGCCAGCAAGCGGATGACCTGTACGAGCTGATCAGTGAACGCACGCGCGCCGGCTCGATCATCGTCACCAGTAATCGTCCACCCCAGGATTGGTATCCGCTGTTTCCCAATCCGGTGCTGGCGGAGGGAGCTCTGGATCGTCTGTTGGGACGAGCGCACCACTTGGTCCTCCAGGGTCGCTCCTACCGCCAGTATCAGCGACC
>DATGVV010000085.1:0-8324 GCA_035299885.1 Chloroflexota bacterium
CGGCGTCGGGCTCGGTGAGGGCGTAGGAGGCCAGGCCGAACTCGGACGTGATCTGGCCGAAGAACGCCTTCTTCTGGTCGTCGCTGCCGGCCAGGCGGAGTGGCGTGGCCGCCAGGTCGACGGCGCCCATGGCGGTGGTGATGCCGGCGCAGCCGGCGGCGTTCTCTTCGCGAACGATCAGGCAGTCCAGGCCGGACAGGCCGGCGCCGCCGTACTGCTCAGGGATGGCGATGGTGAGCAGGCCGACATCGAAGGCTTTGCGGCAGACGTCGAGGGGGAACTCGCCGCCGCGGTCGAGCTGGGCGGCCACGGGCGCGATCTCGTTGGCCGTGAACTCGCGCGAGAGCTGCTGCAGCGCGCGCTGCTCGTCCGTCAGCTCGAAGTCGATCAAGTCGTCAGTCGCTAGGCGCTAGTCGCTAGGCGCTAGCCGGTTCATACGAAGGCCAAAGATATCATCAGCAGTAACTGCTGCGCGCTATGAACCGAAATAACTAGCGCCTAACGACTAACGACTGACATGAGCCGCGAAGCCGTCAACCAGATCATCGACCGCGCCGTGGGCGACGAGAGCTTCTTCGAGCTGCTCCGGACCAAACCGGACCAGGCGATCCAAGGCTATGAGCTGGACGTGTCAGAGACCAGCGCCCTCAAGTCGGGCGCTTACGACGTGGTGGTCCGGGCCAGACTCAAAGATCGCGGTGAGCAGTCGGCCCGCGAAGCGGCGAGGACGGCTCCGGCTGCCGCCGCGGCGCCGGCCGCCCAGCAGCCGGTGGCGAGCGCTCCGGCGCAGCCGCCAGTCCGGGGGGCAGTGGCTGGCGTGGCCGGCTTCCTGATCGTGCTGGTCCTGGTTGGCGGCGGCATTGGCGCTTTCCGCTACTTCGAGACTCAATGGCCGTGGCAAGCGCTGGGCTTCGGCCGCGCAGCGGCTCCGGCCAGCATTCCGGCGCCGAGCCTGGGTTCGCGGGCTAAGCCGGCCTCGTCGGCTGGGCCCTCGGCAGCCTCCTCGGCAGGAGCCAAACCGGCGCCATCAGCAGCCGCCAGCGGAGGGGTACCGGCAGCGGCTTCGGCGCAACCGTCGGGCCAGGCGCAGCTGCGGCCCAGCAGCGGGGCAAGCGCGCCGGCCAGCGCCGTGGCCAGTGGGGCGGCCAACCCGCAGCGGACGGCCGCCGACAAGGCCTACTTCCAGTCGGTAGGCACGCGGCTGAGCACGGTGCTCCGCAGCTTCGCCGCGACGGTGGCCGACCTGCGGGCCGGTAACGATCCCGGCAAGAACCTCAACGATCTGGCGAGTGCCGTGACCGACTCGCGGCAGCACCTGGACGATGCGCCGCCGCCCGATCAGCTCAAGCAGCAGCACGCCGCGCTGGCTCAGGCGCTGCCGCTGTTGCAGGGCAACGTGGATCAGCTGAAAGGCGCTATCGAGCAGAAGAACGGCATCCAAGCGATCCTGATCGCGGCTCAGATTGACGCTCTACTGAACCAACTGCCCGATGAGGTGGCGTTCGCCACCACCCCGCATCCCGAGCTGTATCAGCCCATCGACAGCTCCCAGCAGCTCGGCCACATCCAGAACTTCGACGTGATCAGCCAGAACGTCACGAGCCGCAACAACGCGCCGGCAGCGGTGGTCCTGCGCATTGGCCTGCAGTCGGCGAATCCGTCAAACGACGAGATTGCGGACACCCTGCGGCACAGTGTCGTGGCGGCGCGGCAGACCTACCCCCAGGCGGGCCAGGTACGCGTTGTGGCGCTGAAGGAAGTGAACGGCACTACGGGATCGCAGCTGGGGACGGCCGACTGGTACTGCAGCCCGGACGCGCGGCCGCCGGACGGTGGCTCGTCCAACTGGCAGGACACGTGCGGCAAGATCTACGTCTCGATCTCGGGCGCGAGCCCGACAACTGTTCCCTATTAGATGAATTTCAACCGGCGCGATCCGCTGATCGTCACCGGCGTCGTCATCCTGCTGCTGTTCCTGCTCTTGGTTTCGGTGCTGGGCAGGATGTTCCTGTTCCTGCGCTTCATTTCGCTGCTGCTGCTGGTGGGCGTGCTGGTGTTCGCAGGCATCGTGGGCTACCGCTTCTACTCCAAGGATGGCCGGCCCTGAGCCCGGTCCAGGAGCAGGTGCTCGGGGCGCTGCAGCGAAGCCACCCACCGGCGCTGTTCGTAAGTGAGCTGGCGGCCAAGGTGCGATCGCCCGAGCTGGAGCCGGCGCTGGCCGAGCTGGAGGCGGCGCACTCGGTGCTGGTGTCGCGCTTCCCAGCGCCCGACCCGCACTTGGAGGGGCTCGACCTGCGGATCGTGGCGTTGGTGCCTGATTCCGGCGACAGTGCCGCCGTCGAGGCCAGCACCACGCTGTGGTCGGACTGGCTGCGCCAGTTCCTGGCGACGCACCGCTGCCAGTAGCCAGGCGTCAGGCGTCAGTCGTTAGACTGTGGCATCTGTGCTGACGCGCGAGGAATACAAGCAGTGGCCCATTGCGAACCGCATCGGCCGGCTGGAGCGAACAGCGGCTGATGTCGCGGAAGCGCTGGCCGGTCGCGGCGAACCGGAGCTGGCGCGGCGGCCGGCGCCGGACAGCTGGTCCCCAAAAGAGGTCGTCTGTCACTTGCGAGATATCGAAGAGCAGTTCATCCTCCGCTTCCGATCGATGCTGGCGATGGACAATCCGAAGTTCCTGACCCTCGGCGACATGCCGCCCAACCGTGAGGAGTGGGGACTAGCAGAGGGTGATGCGCTGCCGCTGGACCCGGCACGCTGGGCAGAGGAGCGCGAGTACACACGGCAGGACGCGGGGCTGGCGCTGGCCAACTTCGGGCGGCGGCGTCACGAGACGCTGGCGTTCCTTTCCCGTCTGAAGCCTGAGCAATGGGGCCGCGGCAGCACTCATACGACGTTGGGCCCCATGGACTATGGCGACTGGGTGGCACTCGTCGCGGCGCATGACGACAATCACCTGGATCAGCTGAAAAAGGCCCTAAACGCTGGCCGCTAGCTTGGCGAAGGCGTCGATGACGCGGGCCCGGGTGTCGCCGGGGGTGACGAAGGGCACGATGGCCACCTGGTTGACGCCGGTCTGGGCGATGCGGCGGAGCTGATCCGCGCACTCGTCGGTGGTGCCGGCTAGGGCGAAGTGCTCGACCAGCGAGTCTGGCACCTCGGCGCGGTGGTCGGCGACGTTGACCATGTGCTGGTAGTAGTCGTAGGCCTCGCGGATGCGCTGGACCTGGGCCATTTCCTCGGGAGGCAGATCGGCCGGCAGCGGGCGTATGACGATGCGGGCGACGTGGGCCTTAACCACGTCCCTAGCGGCGCGCCGGTCGTCCAGGATCGAGGTCGGTGTCCAGAGGACCACGTCGATGTCCTTCAGGGAGCGGCCGGCCTCTTTGGCGCCTTCTTCGATGGTCCGCAGGCCGGCCTCGATAAACACCGGGTCGGTGCCAACCAGCATGATCACGCCATCGGCGATGCGGCCGGCGAGGCGCAGGATCTTGGGCGCGGAGGCGCCGATGTAGACGGGCACTTTACCCGGCAGGGGATAGGCCAGGTGGAAGGGCTTGCCCGACTGCTCCTCGATAGCCTCCTCACCTGCCAGCAGCTTGCGGAAGCTGGCCACCCACTGTTCCAGCTTGGCCAGCGTGGTGGGCTTGCGGCCCATCGTTTCGAGCGCGCTGTCGCCGACGCCGATGCCAAGCGCGACGCGGCCGGGCAGCCACTCGGCGAGCGTAGCCCAGGTGGAGGCCATCACGCTCAGGTGGCGCGTGACCGGGTTGGTCACGCCAGTGCCGATGACGATGCGCTGCGTGCCGGGCGCGCAGGCGGCCATGGTGATATAGCCCTCGCGCCAGATGTTGGGCGAGTCGCCGAACCAGACGTTGGCGTAGCCGAGGTCCTCGGCCTGCTGCGTGAGCTGGCGCATGGTGGCGACGTCGGCGGTGGGGAATAGGCCTACGCCTTTGTTCATGCGTCTATTGTCCTCTCCCCTTGCGGGAGTGGGTGGGGAGGCCGCGTCAGTTGAGCGAGGTAGCTGTCAGATTCCTATCAAAGGAGAGCCACAGTCCTAAGCTTGGCGGCGTCCCTCAGGGGCCTGCCTGAGCATCCGGGCAGGCGGTTCGGCTTGTAGCCTAATCAGTCTTAGACGACACACCACGGTTCGAGTTCCGGCGAGATTGGACCTGCGGTGTAAGCTCTTAGCGGCTCCAATTGGGCGCGCGAGGTTAGACGATGAGCTACCAAGTCGTAGTTGCCCGCTACGACGTTCCTTTCGGGTCCAATGAGGTCGGCCAGTTGCTGGCGGACATCTACACACCATCCCTTGGCCAGCCGCGCGGTGCCATCCTGCTCACCCACGGCGGGGCATGGCAGTACGGCTCGAAATCGTTTTACCGCGAGTGGGGCCCGTGTCTGGCTTCCGCCGGCTATGTGGCAGTGGCCATTGATTATCGACTGTCGCGGCCAACCTACTCGACCTGGCCCGGCGTGTTCGACGACGTGCGCCGGGCGTTTGAGTGGTTAGTCGGACAGGCCGAAGGTCTCGGCTTCGATCCGATGCGGATCGGGCTCATCGGAGATTCGGCCGGCGCTCAGCTCAGCATGCTCTTGGCACTGGATGAGCATGCCGCTCGCCATATCAGAGCCGTGGTCCCCGTTTACGGTGTCTTCGATCTCGTTGCTTTCTGGGAATACTCGCACACCGGTCGACCAGACGACCCGGCGGGCCGGTTGATGGGCGGTAACCCGTCCGAGAAGCCGGATGCGTACTTCGTGGCGTCGCCGCTACAGCGCTTACGTCGGCTGGCCAAGACGGGCGGCAAGTTTGGTGTGCCGTGCCTAGCGGTTTGGGGAGACGCCGACGAGATTGCCCCTCCTAGCCAGTCCGTGGAGTTGGCCGCCTGCCTCCGGGACATCCAGAGCCCAGTCAAGCCGCTGTGCCTGCCTGGCGCCGGCCATTTCTGGTTCGTACTCTCACCTGGCCGTCCAGGCGGCGGAGTCCGTGATGAACCGAACGCCAGTCTGGCGCCCGTGCTCCTCGACTTCTTGAAGGTCCATTTGTCCGCGTGAGCTTGTTCGACATATGCCAGGCGGGACGACGAGCCGCGGCCTGTTGAGGTGGTTCATCTAACCGTAGTGGGAACTATCCCACAATGATTAGGCGCGAATTCGGCGTGGTGCCGAATGCTCTCGGCCAGGTTCCTAGCAATCAAGGTCTCTACTAAAGCCGGGGCGGTTCAATTAGGCGACAAGAGCGCAGCTCAAGATCTTTTGCCGATCACGATGTCGCACTCCCGTGAAGGAGCTGTTCTGGTGTTATGAGTGATGCATCACGTATTAGAAGCTTCTCGCTTCCGCTGGCGAACCGAAAATTTAGGTTAGGTGACTGAGCGGTACGGGTCTCACGCTGCGCTTCGAGCTACCGCCCGAGGCATGAATAGCCGGCAGGCTTTAAATTATGCGTCTGTAGGCGAGGGTTTCGTCGGCGGGCGAGTAGTGGCGGACCGCTGGGTGCCCTCACCTAACCTCTCCCATCGCGATGGGAGAGGAACTATGTTCTACAACTGGTGGCCGCATGGGTGGCGGCGTTTGCTGGCTGCGTGGGGCGATCTCAATCTGGCCGCCGACGATCACCATGCCGATGCCGGGCAGATCGCCTTTGGCGATGCTTTCGAGCGCGTTGGTGCCGGCGGCGCCGAAGATCTTGTCGCACACCACCAGGTCGGCCGGCGCGCCGGGCTCGATGCGGCCGGACGGCAGCTTGTGGGCACGAGCGGTGTTGCCGCTGGCGGCGGCGATGGCGAGGGCCGGATCGAGGCCGCCGACACCACTCAGAAACAGGATGTTGCGCAGCATGCCACGCGGGATCACGCCAGTGCCGCCAGGCGTGTCCGTGCCGAGGGTCAGCCGATCCAGCACGCGCTCCTCCTGCATAGCCTTTAGCGCCACCAGGCTGGCGCGGTAGTTCATCGAACTGCAGATCTCGGCGAAGCAGCTGGTCTCGCGGATGGTCCGCTCGATGTCCTGGTCCGGCATGGGGATGGGGCCGCCGCTGATGTGGCCCACCACGTCGGGCTGGATGCGGTTCACGACCTCGAAGCCGGCGACGACACTGGCTCCGGAGCGCGAGACGCCGCCGCTGTGGATCTTGACCGTCATACCGCGGGCATGAGCCCAGGCGACGTACTGCTCGGCCTCGCCCGGCTGGCCCGTGGACCAGTCGTAAAAGATGAACTTGACGTGCCGGACGTGCTGGGCGGCCGCGGCATCGAAGTGCTTCTCGGTGAGCCCAGGCACCAACAGCAGGGTGCCGGCTTCAACGCGCATGCCCAGCGGTCGCAGCCGGGCGATGGTCTGCTTGGCGACAGTGGCAATGGCCAGCACCAGCTCCGGCGTGAGCTCGTCGAAGGGCAGGCCGGGGTGGTGCAGCTCACCGGCGGACACGACGGTGGTGGTGCCGCCGTGGACGTAGTTGGACAGCCAGCCGATGGCGTCCTGCGCGGGGGTGTACTCGCCCGCGGTGGGGTGGACGTGGCCGTCGATCAGGCCGGGCATGACCGTCGTGCCGCGGGCATCAACGATGACGTCCGCCTCGGCCCGCCCCGTGCCGATCTCGCGAATAAGGCCATCCTCGACGTATAGGCTGTCGGCGTCGAGCAGCGGCTGGTCGAGGCTGCCGGAGCAGAGGGTGCCGATGCCGTGGATCAGGAGGGAGCTCATCGCGCGGCGCTGCGTTCGAAGCACACAGTTCCCTCACCCTAACCCTCTCCCGCCGCGGCGGGAGAGGGGATTGTTAGGGCTAGAAGCCGGGCAGGTCAGCCAGCAGGCGGCCATAGCCGTGGTGGCGCTCACGGACACCGAAGTGCTTTTGGACGGCCCAAACTCGGGCGGGAGTGGCTTGGACGACCGGGACGGCAAGATCCTGCTCCAGGGGCTCGAGGATGTCCAGGATGCGCCAGCCGGCGCCCAGCATGTAGACGCCGTCCACGTAGCGGTGCTGGCGGACCGCCGCGCGGGTGTGGGCGTAGACCTGCTGGGACGAGAGCAGGCCCACGTCGGCGAAGGGCACCTCGATGCCGTCCATGGCCAGCACTTCGAAGCCACAGTCGGTGAAGTACTGCGCGAACATGTCGTTGATCTCGCCTTTGAAATAGGTGACGCCGACGATGCGGCGCAGCTCTAGGGCACGCATCGCGTCCACCTGCGTGGTGCCGCTGGTGATAACTGGCACGCCGTAGCGCGCCTGCCAAGCATCGAGCAGCTCGCGCTCCTTCTTGGCGCCGTGGACCATGAACGGCGGCGCGCCCTCGGGATGGACCAGGTCGACGCCGATGCGCACCAGCTCGGCCACCTTGGTCTCGATGGCGTCGAGGGCGCCCTTGAACTCATCCACCGTGCCCTGCTGGAAACCGACGAACAGCGGGATCACGGCGATGCCGTCCGGGATCAGCTTGACGAACTCCTCCAGGGAGCCGGGGCGGAAGGTGGGCTTGATCACGCCCACCGTTCCGCGCCAGCTCGCGAAGCTCATGCCGAAGGCTTGGCGGCCGCGGACGGCTTGGGAGCGGCGCCGCCCGAGGCTGAGGCGCCGCCCAGCGCGTTGGCCGGCAACGAGAAGCCGACCAGCCCGTCGGGACCGGTGGTGTACACGACGTTGTTGGTGTTGTCGAAGCCGGCGTTGTGGCTTCTGCTGGTGGTCGCCACGTTGGTGATGAACTTGATGGGCGTGCCGCCGAGAATGCTCATGGTGGGTCCCCACGGCGCGCTGCTGCCAGGCGAGAAGTACAGGTCGGTCTTGGCATCGTAGAAGATCTCATCACCCTTGGCAGCTTGATCGAGACTGCCGACCATCTTCCCGGCGCTGAAGTCCCAGACGATGGGACGCGGGTCGGTGCTGATGATGCCGACGTTTGTCTTAGGGTTCATCCAGATGCCGGAAGGCCGGCTCCCCTTCGGCAAGTCGAACTTCTTGACCAGTTCATCCTTCGCTGGGTCGAACTGAGCCAGCTGCTCCGGGGAGCGAATGACGACGTACATCATCCCATCAGCCGGGTCGTAGCGCGGCTGCTCGATCTCCTGGCCCATGTTGTCGAACTTCTTGCTGACTTTAAACGTGGCCATGTCGATGGCGGTGATGATCCCGTCATCGCTGTTGGCGACGTAGACCTTCTTGTCTTTGGGGTCGTAATCCAGCTCGTCCGCCCGCTTCTTGCCGCCAGTGTTGACGGTGCCAACAATCTGGTGCGTGCCCATGTCGATGCTGACCACGCTGCTGTCGGTGAGACCGGCGACCACACGGTTGACGTTCTTGGCGACGATCACGCCATTCGGTG
>DATGVV010000086.1:0-2136 GCA_035299885.1 Chloroflexota bacterium
CCAAGCGCAGCCAGCCGCGCCCAGGCAGCGGCCCACGCTCGATGCCCACCGCGAAGCCCGCGCCGATCAGCAGTGCCAGGCTCGTGGCCAGCAGAGACACCAACACGGTGTGCACGATGGCTGCGCCCGAGCCCTCCAACGCCCGCCGCAACCCATCCTCGCCGGTGGCTAGCGCCTCCCACAACAGCCGCCCAACCGGATACACCACCAGCACCCCCGCCAGCACGTACACCACAGCCGCCGCTGGTGCCGGCAGGCCGATCTGGCCGTTCGCCCCGCGTATCATGGCGACCAGCCATGGAACGAAGCACCGATCGGATCCTGACGACTCATACCGGCAGCTTGCCGCGGCCGGAGGACCTGGTGGAGCTGCTGTACGCCAGCGAAAGCGGCCAGGCGCCTGACCCGGCCAGCCTCGATCGGCGCGTGGCTGAGGCTGTGGTCGCGAGCGTGCGCCAGCAGGTCGAAGCCGGGGTGGACGTGGTGAACGACGGCGAGATGGGCAAGATCTCGTACTCGACCTACGTCACCGGCCGTCTCAGCGGCTATGAGGGGCAGGTCCACGTGCCGCGCCGGCCGCGGCCGGACGCCATCGATTTCCCCGAGTGGGACGAGCAGACGCGGCCGGCGCGCGCATCCTTCCGCGTGCAGCGCCTGGCGTGCACGGGCCCGATCCGCTACATCGGCCAGCAGGCCGTTCAGCGCGACGTCGCGAACCTGAAAGCCGCGCTGCAGGGTGCGAAGGTGCGCGAGGCGTTCATGACCGCGGCCTCGCCCGGCGTCATCTCGGTGTTCCAGCCGAACCAGTACTACGCGTCCGATGAGCAGTACCTGCTGGCCCTGGCCGAGGCGATGAGGCAGGAGTACGAGGCCATCCACCAGGCGGGCTTCCTGCTCCAGCTCGACTGTCCCGACCTCACCGGCCTAAGCGCCGTCGAGAAGCCCGGCCAGCCGCCGCCCGACCTGCCGCTGCGCGTGGAAGCGCTCAACCATGCCGTCGCCAACATCCCGGCGGATCGAATGCGATTGCACCTGTGCTGGGGCAACTACGAAGGCCCGCACCACACCGACGTGCCACTTAAGGACATCATCGGCGAGGTGCTCGAAGCCAAGCCTATGGGTTTGTCGTTTGAGGGCGCCAACCCTCGCCACGAGCATGAGTGGAACGTGTTCGAGCAGGTGCAGCTTCCGGAAGGCAAAGTGATCATCCCTGGCGTGCTCGATTCGACCACAAACTACATCGAGCACCCTGAGCTGGTCGCGCAGCGGCTAGCGCGCTACGCCGGCCTGGTAGGGCGGGAAAACGTCATCGCCGGCAGCGACTGCGGCTTCGGCACGTTCGCCGGCACGCCATCCGTCCATCCCAAAATCGTGCTGGCCAAGCTGCAGACGATGGCCGAAGGAGCCCGCCTGGCGTCAAGCCAGCTATGGCCGTGAGGTGCTATCTCGGAAGTGCTTCCAGCCAATCTCGAGCGCCATTCGCAGGTCATGCATATCAATTGGCTTGAGCAGGTGGGCCACCACGCCGCAGCTTCGGCCGCGCTCCACGAGCGCTTTGTCGGTGAAGCCGGTCAGGATGATGATGGGCGTGGCCCGGGTGGCGTTTATCTCCGCTGCGGCCTCTAAGCCGTCCATCCCGCCGCCAAGATGAATGTCCATCAAGACCAGGTCCGGCTGGTGCTGATCGGCCAGCTCGACAGCTTCCGGGCCGGTGCTCGCGGTGGCCACCACTTCGTGCCCCAGGTGTTCGAGCTGGTCGTTCAGCGCCATGACGATGAGCGATTCGTCGTCAACCACCAGCACGCGCAAAGGCGTCACGTCGGGGTCCCCGCCGAGTTTATCGAGGCGGGGTGAATCATCGCTTGTGCAGCTCGGCATAGCGAGGGTGACCGTCGGGCCGGACAACGAATCCCTCGACGTTGCTGCGCGCAGCCAGCGCATCATGCGGGCGAGCCACGATCAGCGTCTCCACCGGTGGCAAGGGCTCCAGGTCCGCCACCGCTAGCAACGGCGCCATGGCCCGTCGCTGTTCCAGATAGACCGGCAGGTGGCGCGCGGCTTGATCGCGAGCGAACAGTGCCGGGCTCATCGCCTCCACGACCACCTTGAGGTTCAGCGGCATAACCGCCAATTGGA
>DATGVV010000087.1:0-4161 GCA_035299885.1 Chloroflexota bacterium
GGATGCAGGCCGAGCGGTTGCGCGCCGAGTACGCCAGGTTCACCGGCGCCTCAAAGCCAGGCACCAGGCGGCGGTAGCTGTTGGTGGTCGGCGCGGCGAATGCCAGGATGGACGCCACATGCTTCAGCAGGCCGCCAATGTACCAGCGGCACTCCTGGCTGATGCCGGCGTAGCGATCGGCCTCGTCGTAGAACACGTTGGTGCCGCTCTTCCAGATGGACTGATGGCAGTGCATACCCGAGCCGTTGTCGCCGAAGATGGGCTTGGGCATGAACGTGACGGTGTAGCCGTGCTCGTAGGCCACGTTCTTGACGATGTACTTGTACATCATCAGCTGGTCCGCCATCTTGGTCAGCGTGGTGAAGCGCATGTCGATCTCGGCTTGGCCCGCGGTGCCCACCTCGTGGTGCTGGACCTCGATCTTGATGCCGGCGTCTTCCATAGCCAGGATCATCTTGCTGCGCAGGTCCTGCAGCTTGTCCATGGGGGCGACCGGGAAGTAGCCCTCCTTGTAGCGTGGCCGGTAGCCTAGGCCGGGCTCGCCGCTGTTCCAGATGCCCTCCTCCGAGTCGATCTCGTAGAACGCGCCGTGGCTCGTTTGGTCGAAGGCGATGCTGTTAAAGATGTAGAACTCGGCCTCGGGGCCGAAGTAGATGGTGTCGCCGATGCCGGTCTTCTTGAGGTAGGCCTCGGCCTTCTGGGCGATATGGCGCGGGTCGCGGCTGTAGGGCTTGCCGTCCGGGGGTTGCCCAACATTGCAGACCAGGCTGAGCGTCGGCACTTTGCAGGCCGGATCAACCACCGCGGTGTCGGGATCGGGCATGAGCAGCATGTCGCTCTCGTGGATCTTCTGGAAGCCGCGAATAGACGAGCCATCGAAGCCCAGACCCTCGGCGAAGACATCTTCAGAGAGCTCCGTGGCGGGAATGGAGAAATGCTGCCAGGTTCCTGGCAAATCGACGAACTTGACGTCGACGATTTTGAGGTCCCGGTCCTTGACCAGCTTGAGTACCTCGGCGGGCGTAGACATGATGAATCAAACCTCCGAATGCGGGGAGTACCGGGCAATGGTACCCGGCCGGACGATTACGCGTCATCGGCAATGTGACTAACGCTTCACAGCCCTGGTTGTGCACCATGCACAATAGAGGGCATGAGCTGGTATGGCATGAACCAGGCTATGGCCGAGCTGCACCTCGGGGCTAACCGCGAGCTGTTTGCCGCCGACCCCGACACGTATCTGGCCCGCTTCGAGCTGACCGACGAAGAACGCGCCGCGCTGCGCGCCAAAGACGTCCTCAAGCTGTGGGATCTGGGCGCCCAGCCCTACATCCTGCGCGCCTTTCAGCGGCGCAACGGCATCTCGGATGAGGACTTCAACAAGGCGCTGGCTGGTCGGCGTTACGAGGATCGTGTTCTCCGTTAGAATGCGACGGCGATGATCAAGAAGAAGATTTCCCTTACCGTCAACGGTAAGAAGCACGACCTTGAAGTGCCCACTACGCGCACCTTAATCGACTGCATTCGTTACGATCTGGGGCTGACGGGCAGCGTCGAAGGCTGCGGCGTCGGCGTGTGCGGTGCCTGCACCATGTTGCTCAACGGCAAGATGGTCAGCAGCTGCATCACGCTGGCGGTGATGGCCGACGGCGGCGAGATCGACACCATCGAGGGCCTGGCCAAAGATGGGCAGCTCGATCCGGTGCAGCAGGCGTTCATCGATTACGGCGGCTTCCAGTGCGGCATCTGCACCAGCGGCCAGATCATGGCCGCGCGGGCGCTGCTTGACGAGAATCCCAAGCCCACAGTCGATCAGGTAAAGGATTGGATGATGGGCAACCTGTGCCGCTGCACGGGCTACTACAAGATCATGGAGTCCATCCTCAAGGCCGCGGAGGCTGAAGCCCAGGGGGCGCGCGCGTGAATAGCTTCGATTACTTTGCTCCTTCCTCGGTGGACGAGGCGCTCGATCTGCTCGTCCAGAAGGGCGACGACGCCAAAGTGGTCGCCGGTGGCACCGGCCTGGTCAACATGATGAAGCAGCGCCTGGTCAACCCCGAGGTGGTTATCGGCCTCGGCAAGGTCTCGGGCCTGGACAACGTCAGTTTCAGCAACGGCCAGGCAAGGATTGGCGCGCTGGTACGCCACCAGGAGCTGGTCACGTCGCCCGAGGTCCGGCAGTCGCTGCCTCTGCTGGCGGAGACCTACCGCCAGGTGGCCACGGTGCGCGTGCGCAACTTCGCCACGGTCGGTGGCGGGCTGGTCCATGGCGATCCCAACCAGGACCCGCAGGTGTCGCTGCTGGCGCTGAACGCCGAGGTCAGCCTGCGCTCCAAGGACGGCACCCGGAGCCTCCCGCTGAGTGACTTCATGCGCGATTACTACGAGACGGCCATCCGGCCGGACGAGCTGCTGACCGACATGCTGGTGCCGCTGCTGCCCAGCGGCGCGGGCACCGCTTACCTGAAGTTCCTGCCGCGGACCGCGGACGACTACGCTACGGTCTCAGCCGCGGCGGTGGTGGTCCTGAAGGACGGCGCGATGAGCGACGTGCGCCTGGCCTTCGGTTCTGCCGCCCCTACCGCCAAGCGCTGCCCCGAAGCCGAGCGCATGCTCACCGGCCAGAAGCCGTCGCCTGATCTCCTTCGCTCGGCGGCTGACACCGCCAAGGAGCTGGCCGACCCGGTGTCCGACGGACGCGGCTCGGCGGCCTACAAGAAGGACATGGTGCCGGTATTCGTACGCCGCGCGCTGGAAAAGGCGCTTGAGCGCGCCGGCGCCTCCGGCGGCAACGGCCGGTGAACTTCGAGCACAGCGCCACCATCGCCGCGCCCAAGTCGAAGGTGTGGGCCTTCCTGATGGACGTGCCTAAAGTCTCGACCTGCGTCCCGGGCGTCCAGGACGTGAAGCCGCTCGATGACGACAACTACGAGGGCACGCTCAAGGTGCGCGTCGGACCCATCGGCATATCGCTGACCGGCAAGATCACCATGGACGTGCGCGACGAGGCCGGCGGCAAAGCCGAGATGACGGCTCAAGCCACCGACCGAAAAGTCGGTGGCGGAGTGCAGGCCAAGATGGGCATGCAGCTCGATGAGCTGGCCGCCAACGAGGTCAAGCTGACCATCAGCACCAACGCCAACGTCATGGGCAAGCTAGGCGAGTTCGGCCAGCCCGTCATTCGCAAGAAAGCCGAGCAAATGATGGCCGAGTTCACCGAAAACGTGAAGCGAGCGGTAACCGCGGGCTAGGGTTAGCGGTCGTAATGGCGGCTGCAGGTGAGCAAGCGTTTGCGACCGCCGGGATGCCGTTCAAACGTTAGCCGAAGGACGCCGGACGCGGAGGCTGACCAGCTGCCTTCGCGGTCTCCTTCAAGCTTGTGAACGCGTAGGGATGGGTGCTGCTCGTTCTCATCGAGCAGGCGGAGAACCTTAAGTAACTGCCGGCGGTCTGCGGCGCTGAAATCCTTGCAGGCGAATGTTTCGAGGAAGGTGTCAGTAAAGTCGAGACTCTTGTAGGCGTCGGGCACCTAGGCGTTGGCGAGCCGCTCCAAGTCTGATTCGTTGAGTTGTCGCACACGTCCTTCTTGGGAGTCGCGGTGGGCTTTCCGCAGTAAATGGCGGTGCTCGGACGTATATGCCCAGGCGTCCTCCTGCGGCAGCACGAGCACCGGTCTCAACAGCAACCCTTCGGGGACGACCTCCACCGAAAACTGAGCTTCGCCCTCCAACGCGAGCTGGCGTCGGGCGGTGGCAGGTATCGTTAGCCGCCCGTCAGCATTCATTCCCACAATTAGAGTCGAAGCGCCATATCGACGAATCGCCATATTGTCGGATATTGTAGCAACTTAGGAGGAGCTTCGGATGGCTGGCAATGAGACTAAGAGGCCGGCAGTGGAACTCCGGAAACTTCCCGACGACGCAAACGTGGTGCACTGTTCGGGAGTCTAGCTGGCCAATCCGTGGCCGAGCCTCCGACGTCGGCTTCTTAGGCTAATCACTGCCCCCTTGACAGGGCATAAATCGTGCTACTCTTCGTTTGGCTTCCAAGGAGCACGAAGGAGTGTTGCCTGCCACATGAGCGTGATGCGCGAAATGGTCGTTAGCCCCCACCCGCGTACCGCCTCCATCAAGGAGCCGGCCAGCCCAGACCTCTCGGAGG
>DATGVV010000088.1:0-2326 GCA_035299885.1 Chloroflexota bacterium
CGTGCGCGATGGCGACAGCTGGAAGATTCAAACCGACGTCCATCCCGACTCGCGCCTGGAGCAGCCCGGTGCTCAGCCCGCTCCCTCGGGCTCTCCGCGTCCATCAGTCGCGCCCCGACCGGCACGCAGCGGCACATCGCACAACTGGTCGGGCTACTCGGCCACGGGCGGCAAGTTCACTGGGGTATCGGCTACCTTGACGGTGCCGCAGCCGGTGGCGGGCAGCGGAATTGCCGCGGATGCCGCCTGGGTTGGCGTCGGCGGCGTACGCAGCCGGGACCTGATCCAGGCCGGCACCGAGCAGACAGTCCTGCCCAATGGTCGGGTGAGCTACCAGGCGTGGATAGAGATGCTGCCGCAGGTATCGCATCCCGTCCAGCTGCGCATCACCCCGGGCGACTCGGTGACGGTATCGCTGAAGGAGCAGCAGGAAAACTCCTGGCTGATCTCGTTCAAGAACAACACCACCGGTCAGACGTTCCAGACGACCCAGGAGTATGAGTCATCGCATTCTTCGGCCGAGTGGGTCGAGGAGGCGCCCAGCGGCCGCCGCGGCGTGCTGACGTTGAGCAACTTCGGCACGGTCAAGTTCAGCAACGCGAGCGCGATGAAGGACGGCAAGACTGTGAGCGTCGCCGACGCCGGCGGACGGGCTATCACCATGATCGACCGCAACGATCAGCCGATCGCCCAACCTTCGCAGCTGGGCAGCGACGGCGCCAGCTTCAGCGTCACGCGCGTGAGCGCGCCCGCCAGCTCTAGTCCTGCTCGTCCGGCCGAGCGTCCCGCGGCCTGAAGCCAGGACAAGCCAGCACCGGCTGCGGCGGGTACTTCACCGCCAGCCGCGGGCACAAGATGAACACGCTGCGCCCGGTGCGCACATAACGCGGCAGAGCGTCGCAGCGATGGCACAGCGAGTCCGGAAAGGGGAGCGGCTCGGCCTCAGCCGCTTTCAAGCCGCCTGGCTAGCTCCTGCGCATCTAGCCCGCCAATCTCGAGCACCTTATCCCGCGCCGTTTCGCCGCGCACGATCCGAACCGCGCTCTTCGACACCCCAAGCCGCTTCGCCAGCACCACGATCAGCCGCTTGTTGGCCTTGCCCTCCACCGCTGGCGTCGACAGCCGCACCCGCAGGACGCCATCTTCCAGTCTGAGCTCATCGCGCGAAGCGCCGGGCTGGACGCGAACGCTCAGGCGGGGCATGGCTCCCTAAAAGAGCGAGTTAATGAACAGGCCCTGCGCCAGCAGTTGGGTGTAGAGGAGCGCGCTCAGACTGTTGCCGGCCATGATCATCTGTGGCGTGGGGTGGCTGGTTTGCGGCAGCATGGCCGGGATGAACTCGGGCGCGCCGAAGCGGGAGATGGGCGCCGAGATGATGTCGCTGGCGACACGGCCGATGCGCTGGGCCACGCCGTTGGTCGAAGCGAGCAGCGACTCCACCAGCTCCGGCTGCTGATCGAAGACGTACTCGAAGGCGGGCCGGTTCACGCTTATGGAGTTGTCCGGCTCAATCTCGAGGCCCAACTGCTGCAGCTCTGGCCGCAGCCCCTGGATCGAGGAGTCGAAACCGGCCACGAAGCTGGCCGACAGGTAGCGCTGATTGCCGGCAACGACGCCAGCCAGCTGGCTGGCGGTATCCGCCAGGCGCTGGACGGCATTGAGCACTGCCTCGCGGTCCGGGCCCACCGTGATGGTCTGCTCGATGCCGCGGCTGATGGTGTGCAGCATCAGTTGGACCTTGCCGCCCTGCAGCAGCACCTGGTTCGAAGGCGACATGGTGCGGACGCCGTTCAGGAGGTAGGCCGCGTCCTGGGCCTCGCGGGCCATGCGCGCGGCGCCGTTCACGCGCACCAGCCAGCCCTCCAGATCGCCCAGCGAGAAGCTGCTGGCGCTGCCGCTCAGGTGGGCCGTGATGGCGATCTGCACCGTGCTCGGCGTTGGCCGCGCCAGCGTAGCCAGCACGCCCAGGTTGGCCTGGTTGATAGCCGCCGCCATCTGCGTGAGCACGGAGTCGTTGCTCTCGCCCGCCGCCACCGGCACGGTCAACGCCTTGACGCCCATGAAGGTCCGCAGCTCGAAGCTGTGATTGCCCGGATCCACCGCGAGGGCCGCCTCGCGGGCCAGTAGATCGCCCACGTTCTCCTGTGCCGCCGCCAGTCGCAGCACGCTGATCGTGTAGCTGCTGATGCGCGCGCCGTTCGATGCCACGCCGCTGACGGCGGTTGCATTCGAGCTGGCCACCCCGACCTGCTGGAAGGCATTGAAAGCATTGTTCGGAGAGAGAGCGCTGGCGGCCGCCGCGACGTCGCTGGCCGCCGCTGCCAAT
>DATGVV010000089.1:0-3262 GCA_035299885.1 Chloroflexota bacterium
GCTGCCGCCACGGCCGCCGCGGCGCTGCCCGAGCCTTTGAGGAATGACCTACGCGAGATGCCGCGCCGTTCCTTGGACTGCCTTTGCCACATGGCGGATATCCTCCTGAGCGGCGCTGCCGCGGAATATGCCGCTGTTCTACGGCCTAGCAGGTGGTTGTGTCAAGCCGTTATCTCCTTGCGATGATGTAAGCAGGCGATGCTGTCAGCCATCCTCACCCAGTGGATCTTCGACCCGTCGATCCTGGCCGGGCTCATATGCCTGTGGCTCATCTACTGGCGCTACTCGTTCGGCCCTCGCGCGGAGCGGGAGGGCAGCGCCGAGCGCCGGCACTGGTCCTTTGGCGTCGCGCTGATTCTGGCTTTTCTAGCGTTGGAATCGCCACTCGATGTGCTGGCCGACCGCTACCTCTTTTCGGCCCATATGGCCCAGCACCTGGTGCTGATGCTCGCCGTGGCGCCGCTGCTTGCGCTGGCGGTTCCGCCTGGGTTTGCAGCCGCCGCCCGAAGGCGCATACCCGCCGCGGTCGGGATGGTGGTTGCGCAGCCGGTCGTCGTGTTCCTGGCCTTCGTCGTGGACGTGTGGACCTGGCACGCCCCGCCGCTTTATGAGGCCACGCTCCACAACGAGGGCATCCACGTGCTGGAGCACCTGAGCTTCATCGCCCTGGCTGCGCTGTTCTGGTGGATCGCCCTGGCGCCCATCGAAACCGGACGCCAGCTGCCGGCGCTGGCTCGCGTCGCCTACGTCTTCGTGGCGGGCATTCCGAATACGCTGCTGGGCGCGCTGATCACCTTCGCGCCCTCGGTGTTATACCCCAGCTACCAGCTTGCGCTGGAGCAGCCCGGACTTGGCCGCGCGCTGCAGACGCAGTGGGGTATCACGGCGCTGGGCGACCAGCAGTTGGGGGGGCTGCTGATGTGGGTGCCGGGTGGTTTCGTCTACTTGCTGGCGATCGTCGGCATCTTCATTTCCTGGTTCTCGCGGCGCCAGCCGCTGGAACCGCAAGCCGTTACCTGAATGCCGCTGCGCGTTTGGAGCGAGTTCCTCGGCTTCGACGAGCTGCGCTCCCCGGCCGTGCTCGGCCTGCTGCGGCGTTTCCAGGTGAACCTGTGCCTGCAGGTTACAGCCTTTGAGGGTTTAGCCTCGGTGCTGCGTGACTACGACGACACCGCTATCTGGCTGCTGCTTCCGAAGGAGCAGGGCTACTGGCCGTCCGAGCGCAATGCCGAGCTGTTTGCGAGCCGCGTGGACGAGCTGCTGCGCTGGGCTGATCGCGAGCAGGTGCGCATGCCCTGGCTGGCGGTCGATCTGGAACGGCCGCTGTGGCAAGCCAAGCTGCTGGATGGCGCCCACGGCGTGGGCAAGCTGCTGGCGCAGACCCGCGTCGCGGCTGCCAATCTGAACCGGCGCCGCTTCGCCCGCGCGCAAGCCATCTACCGGAACATGGCTGAAGGGGCGCACCGCGCTGGCCTCAAGCTGCTGTGCGCCGCGCACGAATACATCCTGGACGATCTCGTGGCCGGCGCCTCCCTGATGCAGGATCTGCATGAGGCGCCGGTCCTGGCCGTGCCCTGGGACGCGATCTCGGTCATGCTGTACACGTCCTTAGGCTGCGATCGGCGCTGGCTATACGAGGTTGCCCGCGATCTGCGGCTCCGTCTCGCCGATTCCGTTGCCGGAGCCAGCATTGGCCTGACAGGGGTTGGCGTGCTGGGCTCCGAACCCCATTACGTCGGGCCGGCTGAGCTCGCGCCGGACGTGGCCGCCCTGAAGGCGGCAGGCGTGGACGACCTGGCCATCTACAACCTCGAAGGCATCCTCGACTCGGGAAATCCGGAGGCCTGGTTCGAGATGGTCCTCAACACGCCGCCAGCCGTGCCGCCGCCCACAGCCGCGAGCCGGCGGCGCCAGCTGAGCGTTAAGCTCCGACGGCTGGCCTTACGAGCCTTCGGCTAAATGCCGAACGCGATTGCCAGCAGCCCGGCTACGATGCCGCTGATCACCACCGTAGCGCCCATGACCGCCAGCACCCGCTTCGGGAAGACCGAAGAAACCAGCACGAGCGATACCGAGCTCACCGGCGCCAGCGTCAGAAGCAGCGCGCCCGCCGGGCCGGCGCCCACGCCAAAGCCACGCATGGCAGTGATGATCGGGATCTCGGCCGCGGTGGGGATCGCGAAGATGGTGCCGGCGATGGCCAGCCCCACGATCACCAGCAGGTTGTTGCCCAGCTGCGGCCCCGCTGCCGGGAACAGGAACGCCCGAAGCGCGCCGAGGACCAGGATCATGACGACGTAGGCCGGCGCCAGGGTGATGATCAGTCGGAACAGCGACCTGAGCCAGCGCAGGGCCCACGGCCCTTGCGCCTCGGGCGCGGTCTTGTCCTCTTGCGCCTCATGAACCTTGTGCATCTCTAGTAGGTTGCCCGGTGCGATGCGGGCCACGATGGCCGCCGTGCCGAATACCAGCACGATGCCGAGGACCACGCGCAGGGCTGCCCATTGCCAGCCAATGGCCAACAGCAGGAACACGATCACAGCGGGATTCAGGGCGGGGTTAGCCAGAAAGAAGGTGGCGGCGGCGGCCGTCGAGGCGCCACTCTTGCGAAGGCCAGTGACCACTGGCGCAGCACAGCAGCTTCACATCATGCCCGGAAGGGCAAAGACACCTCCAAGCACCGAGCTGCGGAATTTCGAGCTGCCCAGGACGCGCAGCACCCAATCCTTGGGCACCAGCGTCTCAAGCGTTGCGCCCAGCAATAGGCCCACGACCAGCGCCTGCCAGATGGCCAGGAAGTAGGTTTGGGCGTAGCCGATCGCGGCCTGGACAGATGCCGCCGGGGGCGCGACGTCTTTACCGCTCAAGATCGAGGAGCCCGGATAGGCGTGGGTGGACAGGATCGTCAGCGAGCGGCTGTAGTACGGGCTCCATTTCACGATGTACAGCCCGACGATGGCGATGAGGCTAAGTAGGCCAAAGCCGAGGATGTAGTCCCTTCGCCGGTTGGGCAATTGGGCGCTACGAATCAAAGCCTGCTTTCTCCTTGGGGGCGTGCTCGCACTGGCGCTCTCGTGTTTATAGCACAGGCGGGGTTACATTCAGCTCGTCGAGCAGGTCGGCCCACGCTTGCTGTTCCCGCTCCGGCGCCAGGAGTTCGGCCGCTTGCCGGCAGCGGGCTCGAAGGTTGTCGTAGAAGGCAGCGTCAGTCTCCACGCGGCGCAGTTGCTCCGCCAGTGCCTGCGTATCCTGAGCGGGGAAG
>DATGVV010000090.1:0-4451 GCA_035299885.1 Chloroflexota bacterium
CCCGAGCCCATGAGCACCAGCTTGTCAACCCTGTCCGAATAGTCGATGGCGAAGTTGACCGACGTTGCGCCGCCCATCGAGTTGCCAATGAGGGTCGCTCGCTCGATCCGCAAGGCGTCGAGTAGGCCGCGGATCGCACGAGCGTTGGCTTGCGAACGCGGCTCGTTGAGCGTGACGGAGTCGCTCTTGCCGAAGCCGGGCATGTCCGGGAGAAGAACGCGGTAATGCTGTGACAAGACGCTGACATTGCGCTGAAAGTTGCTCCAGCCGCTCGCTCCCGGTCCGCCGCCATGCAGCATCACGATCACGGGTCCGGAGCCGGCCTCGTTGTAATGCAGCCGCATGCCTTCGACGTCCGCGAAACTGCTGGTGCTCGCCTCGGTGAGACCGTGAGTTGTGGCCGCCTCGTCGTCTCCCAGAAGGAAGTCCATTGTCAGCGCATTGAACTCATCCGCTTGCTCGTACTCCACGAAATGCCCCGTGCCGCCGCCCCAAATGTGCGTCTGGGCGTTGGGGATGCGCCAGATGCCCGAGAATGCGCCTTCGAAGGGCACCATCCGGTCCTGATGCCCCCATACGAGCATCACCGGCGCCTGGAGGCGCGGCAGGTCTGGCGTGATGTCGCTGTTCTTGGACGCGGAGAACTCGCGGCGAGCCTCGAGGTGACCCGGAATGAGCGCAGCCTGGAACCGGGCGTCGATCATCTCCTCTGTCAGCCGCTCGGCGCGCGGCACGAACAGCTGCATCATCTTCACCATGTTCTCGCGGACAGGGTTTTCGGCAAATACGCTCAGCGCCTTGATGCCCTCGGGCGGCGTGGGCGATAGCACCAGCCCGGATCCGCCGCTGGACTGCAGGATGAGCTTGCCGGTCCGATCGGGGTATTCGATGCCGAAGCGGAGGCACATCGGCCCGCTCTGGGACGAGCCGTAGAGGTGCGCGCGATCGATGCCCGCGTGGTCCATGAGGTCACGAACTATCCGCGCCCAGTAAACGTCCAGCGGCTGGTCATTGAGCTTGGCCTCTTTATCGGACAGGCCGTAGCCAGGCAAATCGACGAGCAGCAGGCGGAAGTGCTCGGACAGTACGTCGATGTTGTGTTTGGTGTTGTCCCAAGCGTTCGCGCCTGGCCCGCCACCATGGAAGCACAACAGAGCTGGGCCGTGGCCCATCTCGTTGTAATGGACCTTGACGCCGTTGAGCTCTACGAAGCGATCCGTTTCCTGCCGCGAGAACTTCTTGGAGTCCACTTCTGTCTCCTTTCGTCCGCCTAACTCGTTGACAAGCGCCGCCATTTGTAGCATTTTGGAGCGCAAGCCACAGCCATGGCGTTTGAATCGACCATTAGCCGCCGGGACTTCATGCGAACTGCGTGCGCGGGCGCTGTTGGCATTGCCCTCGCGGCCTGTGGGAGCTCTGGCTATGCGCCAAGCCCTAAAGTCGCCGCCAACCGCGAAGCAGCAGCGCGTGATCCGGCAGCCCGCGCAGAGAGCTGGGACCAGTTACTGGAAGCCGGCAACAAAGAAGGCAAAGTAGTCGTCCTTGGCCCACCGGACTCGCAAGTGCGCACCGAGCTTCCGCCATTGTTCAAGCAGCAGACGGGCATCGATATGGAATTCCAGGGCGGAAACACGAGCCAGCTCGTAGCCGGTGTCGGCAGCCAGCGAGCGGCCGGCCAGTATCTGGTTGATGCCGTTCTTGGCGGATCCGATACAGCCTATGGCACGCTGCTGCCCCAGAACTGGATCGACCCGCTCAAGCCGGGATTAGTGCTGCCCGAGGTCATCGATCACTCGCATTGGAAGACTGGCGGCCCGTGGTTCCGCGATCCCCAGGGCGAGATGGTTTTGCAGCTGTTCAATACGGTCGGGCACTCGATAAGCGTGAACGCCGATTTCGTTTCCCCGGCAGATGTACCGAGCGCCGACTCGCTGCTCGACCCCAAGTGGAAGGGCAAGATTTGCGCATACGACCCGAGCGTCAATGGGAGCGGCATAGCCGTAGGATCGGCGCTCTATGTCAGCAAGGGCAAAGATTGGGTCACGAGGCTGTACAAGGGCCAGAATGTGGTGCTGTCGCGCGATTATAAGCAAGTGGCCGACTGGGTTGCCCACGGCAGCTACCCCATCGCCATCGGAGCCTTCACCAATTACTTCCAGCCATTTATCGAGGCCGGGATCCACATCGTCTGGCCAAAGCTGCCGGACGTGCCGGAGACGGTCAGCGGCGGTTTCGGTCTGCTGTCTGTGTGGAATCGACCAGCCCACCCCCACGCGGCGCTTGTCTTCGCCAACTGGATCGCCAGCAAGGAAGGTCTCGCGGCGTTTGCCAAGACACAACGGACGGCGCCGGTCCGAAGTGACATCCAGCCTAGCTGGATCGAGCCCGACCTGATTCCCAAGCCGGGGGTGAAGTACTTCGACTCGTATGACTACGAGTTCGAGATGAACCAACGCTTAGCCATCCGGGACTTCTACGCCAGCCTGTTGAAATAGGAACGCGGATCGCGAGCATTGCGAATCCGTGACTTTTCCGGCACCATGGTGACGAATGGCCACCGCTGACCAAGCGCAGGCATTAGGGGCAGCCCGGCGGCTGGCTCCATGGCCAGGCGCGCGAACCTTTCGGCCACGCCTGCGATGGCTGGTAGTCGGTGGTCCCCTGCTGTGGTCGTTCGTCATTGGCTGGCCGTTGCTGCTGCTGGTCGTCAACAGCTTCAACGTTGCCCCTGTCGGCACAGCAGCGGCCTATGGATTCGACAATTGGCTCCAAGCCTTCAACGATCCGCTGACCATCAAAGCTCTGTGGAACAGCCTCTCGCTGGCCTTGGTTCGCACCGGCATTTCGCTGCCGTGTGCCCTCGGTCTCACATGGCTCATCACTCGCACGGACATGCCCGGCCGGTCCATCATCGAGGTGCTGACCTGGCTGGGTGTGTTCAGCCCGCTGCTGCCGCTGGCCCTCGGCTGGATTTTGCTGCTCGACGTCCGCTTCGGACTTATCAACCAGGCGCTGTCGGGGATTCCCTTCCTGCACGGCGCGCGGTTCAATCTCTACAGCTTCTGGGGTATTGCCTGGGTATACCTGGTCTCCCGCGACATCGGCTACAAAGTGGTGCTGATGACGCCCGCCTTCCGCCGGGTAGGCGCGGCCGTCGAGGACGCCGCCCGCACGTGCGGCGCCAGCCTGTTCAAGGCGATTCTCCGCGTTACGCTGCCGCTGCTAGCCCCCGCCATCCTGCTGGTAACCGTCATCGGCCTGATCTTCAGCTTCGAAAGCTTCGAGGTCGAGCTGTTGCTGGGCGTGCCGGTACGGTTTTATGTCTACTCGACGCGCATTTACGAGCTCGTAGGCAATCAGCCTTCGAAGGTTGGCGAGGCGACGGCCCTGGCCTTCATCTTCGTCGTCTGGCTGTTCGCTCTCACGGCCCTGTACCGCGGCTTCCTGCGGAACAAGTCGTTCGCCACTGTGACGGGCTCAGGCTACACGCACCGACCAATCAAGCTCGGCCGCTGGCGCTGGGTGGCTGCCGGCGCGTGCTTCGTGTACTTCGCAATCGCTCTGGCCGCCCCGTTCGTCCTGCTGGTGATGGGTTCGGTCATGCGGCTGTACGGCTTCTTCAACGTGCCCAACCCCTTTACGACCACTCACTGGCAGGCCCTCGTGCATGACCCCGCTTTTCTGACCGGCGTGCGGAACAGCCTCATCATCTCCAGCTGCAGTGCACTCCTGGTTGTGGCCATTTATTCGGCGGTGGCTTACGCTATCGTTCGCCACCGCGCCCGGGCTCTGCGCATCGCGGACGTCTTGGTGTGGTCGCCCTGGGCGATGCCCGGCATTGTGATGAGCCTCGGCTTTCTGTGGCTTTTCCTCGCAACGCCGGCCCGGGTCATCTTGTACGGCAGTGTGCTGGGCATCATCGTCGCCTTCGTCATCAGGGGCGCCCCGCTCAACACACAGCTCTTCAAATCGAGCCTGCTGCAGCTCGGACCGGAGCTCGAGGAAGCCAGCCGTGTGGCCGGCGCAACATGGCTTCGGATGTATCGCAAGATCTTGCTGCGTCTGCTGGCGCCAACGGCCGTTACTGTTGGCCTGATCACCTTCCTCAACTCGTTGTACGACATCAGCTTGCCGGTGCTCCTGTTCTCGCCCCCCTCGCGGCCGCTGTCCATCCTGATGCTTGAGTACAGCTTCTCGGGCGCGCGAGAGCGGGGTGCAGCCGTCGGGGCGCTGATCACATGCTTCGTGATGGTGGTGCTGCTGGTGTCGCGCAAGCTCGGCTACCGGCTGTCTCGGGATCAACTTTAGAGGTGAGCAACATGGTTAAGCCCAAGATGAACATGCTGTGCAGCGACTATTCCCACATGGCGCTTCACTATGTCTGGCGGGACTCGGGCGTCACGCAGAAGCATGGTTTCGAGCTCCAGGTCGACGTGGCCAACATGAAGCTG